>CADCBS010000023.1 GCA_902799715.1 uncultured bacterium
GCCGCCCGCGCGGTTCCGCCGGGAGCAGGGCGAGACGATGCGCGCGGCCGCGGCGCGCGCCACGGAGGCCGTCCGCGGCAGGTGCGCGGAGCTTCTGGGCCTCGCCCCGCGCGCAGAAGCCCCGGCCGCGCTGCGGAACGTGGCGGCCGCCGTGCCGGTCTTCAACCCCGAGCCGGCCCTGCCGGAACTCTGCCGGGCGCTGCTCGGCGCGTTCGGGACGGTCCTTGTGGTGGACGACGGCAGCGTGGAGGCGCGCGACGCGTTCGACGCGCTTCCCCCCGGCGTTGAGATCGCGCGCCACGCAAGGAACATGGGCAAGGGCGCCGCCATGAAGACGGCGTTCGCCGCGCTCGCCGGGCGCGCGGACGGCGTGGTGTTCGTGGACGGCGACGGCCAGCACGCGCCGGCGGACGCCCTGGCCGTCGCCGCCAGGATGCTCGAGACCGGCAGGGCCGCCCTCGGCGTGCGCGACCTTTCCGCCCCCGGCGTCCCGGCGCGCAGCCGCGCGGGCAACGCATGGATGCGGTATTTCCTGGAGCTCTTCTGCGGCGCGGACGTGTCGGACACGCAGACCGGGCTGCGGGCGTTCCCGTCGCGGCTGTACGGGCTGATGCTCGACACGCCCGGAAGCCGGTTCGAATACGAAACGGCGGCGCTCGCCGCGCTGCGGTTCGCGGGGGAGGGCGTCGAGGAGGTGCCAGTCGCGACGATCTACGCGCCCGGCCCGCGCAAGTCGCACCACAGGCCGTTCCGCGACTCGGTGCGGATATGGTCCGCTCTCGCCGCGGCGGCGCTGCCGTTCTCCCGCGCGCGCGCCGCCGCCAAACGCCACGCGCAGGCCCGCGCCGCGCCCCCGCGGGCGTGAGACGCGCGCTGGCCGGGCTTGCCCGCGCAGGGCGATATGGTATACTTGTTTTTCCCGCGCGCGTATGCGCGGGCAAGCGCCGCCGCATCCGCGGCGGCAACGGAAAAACAGAGCAATGGACAAGAAGAAGAAGATTGTGCGCCTGTTCACGTCGGAGTCCGTGTCGGAAGGACATCCCGACAAGGTGGCAGACAAGATATCCGACGCGATACTCGACGCCTGCATCGAGCGCGACCCCGACGCGCGCGTGGCGTGCGAGACCGCCGTCGGCCCCGACGTCGTTTTCAACCTCGGCGAGATAACGTGCCGCGGATGCGACAGGATCGACTTCGAGTCCATCGCGCGCGCCGCGGTGAAGTCGGTCGGCTACGACCGCCCGGAAGAGCATTTCAGCCACGACACGTTCAAGTACGTCTCGGCGGTGCACGGCCAGAGCGCCGACATCGCGCGCGGCGTGGACCGCAAGTCGCGCGAGACTCAGGGCGCCGGCGACCAGGGCATGATGTTCGGCTACGCCACGCGCGAGACGCCCGCCTTCATGCCCGCCACCGCGGTGTATTCGCACGCGATCCTGCGGCACCTCGCGAAGCTGCGCAAGTCGCGCAAGATCAAATGGCTCCGGCCCGACGCCAAGGCGCAGGTCACCGTGGGCTACGACGCGGAAGGGCGCCCGGCCGAGATCACGCACGTGGTGATATCCCACCAGACCGAAGCCGCCGTGCCGATCGGGACCGTCCGCAAGGAGCTGGAGGCCGTGGCCCGCGCGCTCCTCGCGGAGACCGGGCTCCTCGCGCCGGGGACGCGCTTCTTCGTGAACCCGACGGGGCGTTTCGTGACCGGCGGGCCGGCCGGCGACTCGGGGCTCACCGGGCGCAAGATAATCGTGGACACCTACGGCGGCGTGGCCGCGCACGGCGGCGGCGCGTTCTCCGGAAAGGACCCCTCGAAGGTGGACCGCAGCGCCAGCTACTACGCGCGCTACGTGGCGAAGAACATCGTGGCCGCCGGGCTCGCCGAACGCTGCCAGCTGCAGGTCGCCTACGCGATCGGAGTGGACAGGCCCGTGTCCATCGCCGTGGACACCTTCGGGACCGGCGCGGCGGACGACGCGAAGATCGCGGAGTTCCTCATGGACGGCAGCCTGTTCGACTTCCGCCCTGGCGTGTTCGTGGAGGAGCTGGGGCTGCGCAAGCCGAAGGGCTGGCGCTACTGCGACACGGTGAACTACGGACACTTCGGCCGCGAGGGGTTCCCGTGGGAAAGCACTGGCAAGGCCGCGCGGCTGCGCAAAATGCTGGGACCGGGCAGGGCAGGGCGATGACAGACGGAAAAGAAAAAAGGTCCGGCGCCAAGGCGCTGGTGGAATCTCTCGAAAAGGCCGGCGTGGAGGTCCTTTTCGGATATCCGGGCGGACAGGCCCTCGACATCTTCAACGTGCTGACGGACGCCAAGTTCCCGTTCGTCCTCGGCCGCCACGAGCAGGGCTGCGTCCACATGGCGGACGGATACGCGCGCTCGACCGGCAAGCCCGGCGTGTGCCTCGTGACGTCCGGCCCGGGCGCCACGAACACCATAACCGGCCTCGCCACGGCGAACATCGACGGAATCCCGCTCGTGGTCATCACCGGCCAGGTGCCGATGTCGCTCATCGGGACAGACGCCTTCCAGGAGGCCGACACCACAGGCGTGGCGCGCGGCGTGTCCAAGCACTGCTTCCTCGTGCAGAGCGCGGACGAGATACCAGAGACCGTGGCCGAGGCGTTCTACATCGCGACGCACGGAAAGCCCGGCCCTGTCGTGATCGACATCCCGAAGAACTGCCAGCAGGGGCTTACGGACGCGCAGTACCCGGAGCGCGTGTCGCTGAGGGCGTACCACCCCGAGAGCGCGGCCACCGCCTCCCAGATGGCGCGCCTCGCGAAGCTCCTGAACGAGGCGAAGCGCCCGGTGATATACGCGGGCGGCGGCGTGATAGCCTCCGGCGCGGCGATGGACGTCGCGGCCCTCGCGCACCGCGCGGACATCCCCGTGGCCACCACTCTCATGGGGCTTGGATCGTTCGACGAGCGCGATCCGCTTTCCCTGCGCATGGCGGGGATGCACGGCACGCCCGCCGCCAACTGGGCGATGAACGAGGCCGACCTGATCGTCGCGCTCGGCGTGAGGTTCTCCGACCGCGTGACGGGCAAGATTTCCAAGTACGCCCCCAAGGCGAAAATCGTCCACGTGGACTGCGACCCCGCCTCGATCGGCAAGAACGTCACGCCGTCGCTCGGCATCGTGGCGGACGTGAAGGACGTCCTCACCACGGTCCTTTCGCGGGTGAAGAGCGCCAGGCGCCCGGAATGGACGGCGAAGATAGCAGGCTGGAAGAAGTCGCACCCCGTTGCCTGGGCGCCGATCCACCCGAACGTGATCATGCCGCAGGCGGTGATGGAGGCGATCGACAGGGCCACGGACGGACGGGCCGTGATCGTGACGGACGTCGGACAGCACCAGATGTGGGCGGCGCAGCACTTCCGCTACTCGATTCCGCGCCACTTCCTCACGTCCGGCGGAATGGGCACGATGGGATTCGGCATCCCCGCGGCCATAGGCGCGGCGATAGCGCGGCCCGGCCACAAGACGGTCGCGGTGTGCGGCGACGGCGGCGCGCAGATGACTTTCGAGGAGGTCGTGGTGGCCGTGGAGCACAAGCTGCCGGTCACGTTCGTCGTCATAAACAACGGATGCCTCGGGATGGTCCGCCAGTGGCAGGAGCTTTTCTACGGCAAGAACTACTCGGGCTCCATCCTGACCGTAAAGGGGCGCCCGCCGAACGAGCGCCTCGAACAGGACCTGGAATACGACTACCTGCCTGATTTCGTGAAACTCGCGCAGGCCCACGGCGCAGAGGCGTACCGCGTGATCGACCCTGCGAAGCTGGACGCCACGGTCGCGAAGGCGATACGCTCGCCGCGCACGACCCTCGTCGAGGTCGTCGTCGAGCCGCGCGCCAACGTCTATCCCATGATCCCCCCGGGCAGGCCGGTCGGCGAAATGGTCTTCAAGTGAGGTCCGAGATGAACGAACAGACACACAGGCTCAACTGCTACGTCGAAAACAAGCCTGGCGTCCTCGCGAGAATCGTCGGCCTGATTTCCGGGCGCGGCTACAACATCCAGACGCTCAGCGTCGGGCCGACCGAGGACGGCACGGTTTCGCGCATGAAAATAGACATCCTGGGCACGGACAGGGTGGTGGAGCAGATCATACTCCAGCTGCGCAACCAGGTGAACGTGATCGAGGTCTCGTCCCGCCGCGTCGCCGCGCACGGTTCCGCCGCCGGCCGCAACGCAGGGGGGTCCGCCACGTGACGGAGCGCTTCGCGATCTTCGGGCACCCGGTCGCGCATTCGCTCTCGCCGGTCCTCCACGCAGCCAACTTCGCGTCGCTCGGCATCGACGCCGCGTACGCCAAAATGGACGTGCCCCCGGAGGATCTCGCCGGGGCCCTCGCGGCCGCCGTCGCGGACGGATGCCGCGGGCTGAACATCACCGTCCCCCACAAGCAGGCGATCATGCCGCTTCTTTCGCGCATCGCGCCTTCCGCCGCGAGGGCCGGCGCGGTGAACGTGGTGGAATTCCTCCCCGGCGGCCGCACCGTGGGGCACAATACCGATGTCGACGGGTTCTTCGCCGATCTCGACGCGCACGGGATCTCCGTTTCCGGCAGGCGCGTCGCCCTCGCAGGATGCGGCGGCGCCGGCTCCGCGCTCGCGCGCGGCTTCGCGGAGCGCGGCATCGCCTCGCTCGCCATCCTGAACAGGTCTTTCGAAAAAGCCGCCGCCCTCGCGCGCGAGCTTTCCGCAACGGGTGCGGACGTTTCGGCCTGCCCGTTCCCGCCGTCCGCGCCGGAGGCCGCGGAAACGGTCCTCGCGGCGGACATCGCGGTCAACGCCACCGTCGTGGGCCTGAAGCCGGACGATCCTTCCGCTTTCGCCCCGGGCTCGTTCCGCCCCGGCCAGACGGTTTACGACATCGTCCCCGTGGCGCACGAAACGGCCACATGCCGCGCCGCCCGCGCCGCAGGGGCCGCCGCCATGGACGGCCGCGGCATGCTCCTGCGCCAGGCCGCGCTCGCTTTCAGGATATGGACGGGGCGCGACGCAGACATCGACGCCATGTCCGCCGCGCTCGCGCGCGCCGGGCTTTCCGGATAGCCGCGCCGGGACGGGTTCAGGGGACCAGGGAGTACTTGCAATGCCGAACTTCTCGAAATGCCATTCCGCCGCCATCGACGGCGTGGACGCCATTCCCGTCGAAATAGAAGTCAGCATCTTCAAAGGCTCCCCGCAGATTTCCATCGTAGGCCTGCCAGACGCCGCGGTGCGCGAGGCGAAGGACCGCGTGTGGACCGCGCTGAAGAATTCCGGCTGGCAGTTCGGCGACGGCGTGGTCACGATCAATCTCGCCCCTGCCGACATCCGCAAGGAAGGTCCGCAGTACGACCTGCCGATCGCGGTCGGGCTGCTCGCGGCTTCCGGCAAGATGCGCCCGGCGCGCGACGTGTCGCGCTTCGCCTTCGCGGGCGAGCTTTCCCTTTCCGGCGACGTGCGCCGCGTCCGCGGCGCCCTCGCCCTGGCCATCGCCGCCCGGCAGGCCGGCATGCAGGGCTTCGTAGTGTCCCCGGAAAACGCCGGCGAGGCGTGCCTCGCAGAGGGCATCGACGTCTTTCCCGTCCGCTCCCTGCGCGAATGCGCCGCCTTCCTCCAGGGCGCGCTCGACATCCCCCCGCTCCGCGCCGACGTCGCCGCGATGCTCGCCGCCGGCCTCGATTCCGGCGACGACTTCTCCGACGTCCGCGGGCAGGAGTCCGCCAAGCGGGCGATCGAAGTGGCCGTGGCCGGCGGGCACAATCTCCTGATGGTCGGCTCGCCAGGCGCGGGCAAGACGATGCTCGCGCGCAGGATCCCTTCCATACTTCCGCCCCTGTCGCCGGAAGAGGCGGTGGAGGTCACGCGCGTGCACTCCGTGGCGGGCGAGCTCCCCGCCGGCTCGTCGCTCGTCACCCGCCGCCCGTTCAGGGCGCCCCACCACACGGTTTCCGACGCAGGCCTGCTCGGCGGCGGCACGCACCCCGTCCCGGGGGAGGTTTCGCTCGCGCACCGCGGCGTCCTGTTCCTCGACGAACTTCCCGAATTCCGCCGCAACGTGCTGGAGGTCCTGCGCCAGCCGCTCGAAGACGGACACGTGGCCATCGCCCGCGCCGCCGCTTCGTGCGATTTCCCTTCGCGCTTCATGCTCGTGGCCGCCATGAACCCCTGCCCGTGCGGATACTCCGGCGACCCGCACCGCGAATGCCGCTGCGCCCCGGGAAAGATCTCGGCCTACCGCGGCCGCATCTCCGGCCCGCTCCTCGACCGCATCGACATCCAGATAGAGGTCCCGCCCGTCGAGGGCGCGGAGCTGTCGTCTCTCGCCCCTGGCGAACCTTCCGCCGCCATACGCGCCCGCGTGGTCGCCGCCCGGGCGCTCCAGCGCGAGCGCTACGCGGGAACCCCGGGCGTGTTCTGCAACGCCGACATCCCCGCGCGCGACCTCGAAGCCGTCTGCGCGATGGACGCCGAGGCGCGCGACCTCCTGCGCCTCGGCCTTTCCGAGCTCGGCCTCTCCGCGCGCGCCTACACGCGCGTGATGAAGGTGTCCCGCACGATCGCAGACCTCGCCGGGTCTCCTTGCGTCACCGCCGCGCACGTCTCCGAAGCCGTGCAGTACCGCGCGCTCGACCGCGAGGTCTGGGACTGATCCGCCATGCAGCGGCTCGCCGCGGCAGTCCGCGATTTCGTCTCGCTGCGGCCGCTGCCGTCCGCCGCCGCCGCGCTCCTTTCCGGCATCGCCGCGGGCTTCGCCGTCCCGGAAGCTTCGGAGGCATGGGGCGTCGCCGCCGTCCTTTGCGCCTTGTGCGTCGCGGCCGGGATAGGATGGAACCTGCGCTTCCTCGCGCTGCCTGCGGTATTCCTCTGCGGCGCCGCGATCGCGATGCGCGCCGACTGCATGCTGTACGACGTGCAGGACGCGCTTTCCCGCCCGACCGGGCGCGGAGCGCCGGAATTCGAATTCACCGCGCTGGAGGACGCCCGCCCTGACCCGCGGAGCCGCGCGGACGGCCTCCAGGCCTTCGAGGTCCCCGCGCGCGCCGGCGTCCTCGAAATGACGGTGCACGGAACCGTCGGGCCGGACGAGGCGCTTCCGCGCGCCGGCGAACGCTGGCGCTGCAAAGGATGGCTCGCTCGCCCCCGCGCCGGCCGGTCCAGATTCTCGCGCCGCCGCTTCGGCGCCGGTCGCTCGCGCGGCGCCAACGCCGTCCGCGTGGCGGAGGCGGACCCGTCGTCCGTCTCGTCGATCCTGGCCTCGTTCCGCGCCGCGCTTTCGGAAAAGGCCGGGCTCGGCCTCGACGGCGATCCCGACGCGGCGGCCATGAACCGCGCCCTCCTGCTTGGCGAACGCTCGATGCTGCCTTATGCGAAGCGCAAGACTTTCATCGACGCCGGCACCGTGCACGTTTTCGCCATATCCGGGATGCACGTGATGCTCATGGCCGGCATCATGGGCCTGCTGCTGCGCGTCTGCGGAATGCGCCCGGCGTCGCGCGCCGCCGTGCTGATACCCGCCGTCTTCGCCTACGCCGCGCTCGCCGGCGCGCGGCCGTCCGCGCTGCGGGCGGCTACGATGTGCGCCCTCTACCTCGCCGCGCCGGCGCTGGGCAGGCGGCCCGACGCCCTCACCGCGCTTTCCGCCACCGCGATAATAGTGTACGGCGCGCGCCCGCAGATGATGTTCGACGCCGGATGCACGCTTTCCTTCGCCGTCATGGCCGGCATAACGGCGTGGTGCGCATGGGCGCGGCGCATCCCGCCGCCTTGGCGCCGGCTTGACGCGCTCGTGCAGAATCTGCGGCGCGACGGAAGGCCCGCCGCCGCGTTTTGCGCGTCGATGCTGCGCCGCGCGCTCGCCGGCGTTTCCGGCCTGGCCGGCGTGTCCGTGGCGGCATGGGTGGCCGGCGTGCCTCCTGCGGCGGCGATATTCGGGCGCATTACGCCCGGCGCGCTCGTTTCCGGCGTTCCCGTGTGCCTGCTTGCCGGGCTGGCCGTCCAGACCGGCGCGGCCGGCATCGCGGCCGGATTCGTCTGGGAGCCGCTCGGGGCGCTGCTGAACAAGGCCGCCGCGCTGTGCACCCGCGCGATGGCCGGAGTCTCGGAAGCGGTGGCGTCGCTGCCGTTCTCGTCGTTCGAACTGGAGAACTGGGGAATCGCGGAATGCGCCGTCTGGTACGCAGGGGCCGCCGCGGTCGCATGCGCGGTCCATTTCGCCTTCTTCCGCCGGAAGACCGGCCTCGAATGGCTCGAAGACTGACCGCCCCGGCATATCCTCCCGCCAGCCCCCCGACCGCAACCGCCCAGCCGGAAATAAGATTACGGTGCGGATGAAATATAATTGCGAATGTTGCGACATTCGACGACCGACAGCCGACATCCCGCTGTGGACATTCGGCAGCCGACATCCCGCTTCGGCCAGTCGGCATCTGGTAGGGCGGCTTGTCCCCAAGCCGCCGCAACCCACAGCCGGAAATAAGATTACGGTGCGGATGAAACAAGGCGCCGCCTGCGGCCCGGCAGGATATTGGGATCGGGATCGGGCCATGCGATTTCCGCCCTTGAAGATGCGGGGGAAAGTTGTTAGAATGTCCCCCGCCTTGAAGCAGACACCCGCAAGGCATTTCAACGGAAAAGAGGTACGGGATGTACTTTGGAAAACATGTCGCGGCGGCGTGCGCGCTGATGCTCGCTTCGTCCGCCTTCGCAGCGCCCGTCTCCGGAGACGCCGCGGTTTCCGCGGCGGACGGATTCCTGCGCTCGAGCCCCGCCGCGCGGCGCATACTGCCGGGCCGCGCCGCCGCTTCGGCGCGCCTGCGCGGAAGCCTGTGGATCGTGGACCTGGCGCCTTCGGGCTACATTGCGGTCGCCGGCAGCGACAGGTGCGCGCCGGTCGTGTCCTTCTCGCCGGACGACTTCGCCGAACCCGAGGCCGGATCTCCGGCGGACGCGCAGCTGCGCGCCAATTGCGCATGGGTCGAAAGCATGGAGGCCGACGGGACGGCGCCGGCGGATCCGGGCTGGGCCAGGCTCGCCGCGCAGGCCGCGCAGACTTCGAAAATCCGCGCCCTCGCCGCATCCACGCCGGACGGACGCGCGGAAAGCGACTTCAACGGCTATGTCGCGCCGCTTCTCGGGTCGGGATGGGCGCAGGGCGCCCCGTACAACGACCTGTCGCCCCTTTCCAGCCCGTGCGGGTGCATGGCGACTGCCGCGGGGCAGGAGATACGCTACTGGCGCTGGCCCTACCGCTATGAAAAATCGCGCCGGCGGACGCACGGCCTGCGGAACGCCATGAACGAATACAGCGAGCACACGATCCGCGCGGACGGACGCGTGCCGTTCGACTACGGCAAGATTCTCGCAAGCTATCCGGCGCCGGCGTCGACGCCGTTCGCGGCGGACAAGGCGGCGTCATACAACGCGGCGTACCTTTCGCTCTGGATGCAGTCGCTGACCGGGCAGAGCTACAAGCCGGGCGCGTCCGGCGGCACGATCAAATTCTGCACCGAGGCGGAGGAATACTGGTTCGAGAAAGGACCGGTGATGAGCAAGTGGCGCGACGGCTACGCGAACCTGTGGGCGGCGATAAAGGCCGATCTCGACTGGGGCTCGCCGGTGCAGGTGAACACTCCGGCCCACCAGATGGTCGCGGACGGCTACGCGGTGGACGGCGACGACGTGTGGCTTGCGATAAACTACGGATGGGGCAGTCCGACGACGTGGGTGAAGATCAGCGACGAATCCTCCTACGGGAACGCGGGGCTCGCGGACTTCCAGACCGGGTTCCGTCCGCAGAAGACCGTCCAGTTCGAACCGCTCGCCAAGGTGTGCACGAACGACGTCACGCTCGTGTGGCACATGGCGCCATGCTACACCAACCGCACCACGGGCTTCACGCTGGAAATCGCCAAGGAAGGCGGCGCGACGGCGCGCGTGGACATCGCGTCGCACGGGGAGACGACGTCATACACCGCGACGGGCCTGGAGACGGGCTGCCGCTACACGTTCACCGTGACGCCCGTGATGGCCGCGGGGGAGGGCGCCGGGATCCCGGCCAGCGCGTCCACCGGAATCGGCGCGCCCAGGCCAGCGCCGGAGATACTGTCCGTGTCGTCCGTGGCCTGCGGCATCGACCTCGTCCAGCAGGGCGTTTTCGTGGAATGCGCGCGCGGGATCGTGAACAGGATCGCGCTGGGCTGCTCGGAGTCCACCACGGCCGTGGAGGCGTATTCAAGCCACCTGACCGTGCTGCCCGACGGGAAGATATCGGTCGTGAAGGACGGCAGCGTATTCACCGTCTGCATCGACGCGACGGAAATGGCCAAGGACTGGGACGGCGACATGCTGATCCTGACGCTCGTCGCCAGGAACGCCGACGGCACGGAAGCGTACAGGAACCTGATGCTCAGGTTCAACTCCATGCGCCAGGTCTTAGACGGCACGTTCGACATAGCGGAAGCGGACGCGACGGGGCCGGTATGGTTCTGCGGCACGACCGTCATAGACGCGAAAGGCCGGGCCGTGACGTTCGACGCCGCCGCTTTCCAGGGCACCGGCACCGTGAAGCTCGTGGACACCGCCGGCGGCGGGTCGTTCACGTTCCGGGACCTTTCCAATTTCAGCGGAACGCTCGTTTTCCCGCCCAGCGACATCGTGACGCTTCCTTCCGGCATGGGCGGATTCCGCGGGACGATATCGCTGACGCCCAGCAGCGACCTGTCGTTCAGCCACCGGATACGCGTAAATCTTCCCGCCACCGCCACTCTGCACATTCCGGCGAACACGCAGGCGACATTCGCGGGCGGAGCCGAAATCGACGCGGCGATAACAGGGTCGGGATTCATCAACGTAACAGGCCAGACGCTCAAGCTCGGCAACCTCCGCGGATTCACAGGCGGCATATCCATCGGCGACTTCGACGCGTCCGGGACGCTGACGGTCCCCGCCGGGCAGGAAAGAAATATCGACGTATGGAACGGCACGCTCCGCCTGACGCTTTCAAAGGAACAGATCGCGTATGGATATTCCACGGACAAGATAGCCAACAACTGGGACACCGTGGTTTTCCAGGACGGACAGGGCCGCACGATAAAGAGCTGGTATTCGAGCGGCAGCCTCGCGCTTTCCATACCGGCGAGCGCGAACACGTGGACGCCCGACGAATACGGCACTGGCAGATTCTCCGACGCCGCGCGCTGGTCGCAGGGGCTGCCGGCCGAAGGCGACTACGTGATCTTCGACGACACGTTCGGCGACTCGGAGATGACGCTCGACCTGGCGTCCCGGTTGCGGCTGGGATACGTCAAGGTGACCGGAACCAAGTTCCAGATCGCCGGCACGGCGACGACCGACCAGCTGGAGATAGACACGCTCGAGAACAGTGCGCCGACCACGGTGAAAACGTCGCAGATCGTCCCCGGCGCCGTGGTGCCGAACGCGAAACTGATCGTCGCCAAAGGCATATCCATCGACTGCGACATCGACCACTCCATCGCCGGCAACATCCGCGACCCGTACGACCTGCAGGGGCTGTACTGGGAGGAATGCTGGCACGGCACGGTGGTGTTCTCCGGGCAGATGCAGGAAGGGCTGGATCCCGACTTCTGGGGCAACCCCAAGTCGGCGGTCAGGCTGAACGGCGCCACGGGGTACTTCAAGAAGGACGGCAGCTTCTCCATCCCCGTCGAGCTTAAAGACGACGGGGCGACGCCGGCCTTCGACTGGCAGAGCGGCTACAGCGGATCGCTGGAGACTTTGGGGATACTGCGGGGCGACGGCACGTTCAAGACCTCCGGCGCCTACGCCAAGAACGAAATCGCGGTCGTGAACGACGTTTCCGGGTTCGCCGGCGCGTTCGACCTTTCCATAAAGACGGTAGCCATCGCCGACGCCAAGCCGGCGTCGAACACCGGGAGCGACGGAAGGCTCCACGTGTGCAAGGCGGCGACCGTCCCCGCCGGCAAGACATGGTCGGCGGCAGGCGGGCTTTTCCTCGGCGAAGGCGGCGCGCTTGCGGTGAACGGCACGCTCGCGGCGAAGCAGATCTTCACGTACGGCGCGAACGCTTCGCTGACGCTCGAAGACGGCGCGACGATCGACGTGCAGGCCGCGATGGGCGGGGACCGCGCGCCGGCGATCAGCTTCAAGGCTGGAACGTACAGGGCCAGGAACAACGCGACAGAAACGAAGACCGTGTACTTCTGCGCGGCGGCCGGCAGGCGCACCACGCTCGACGCCAACGGCTGCACCGTCACGCTCGGGCCGGCGTTCTTCTCCGGCCCCGGCGACGTGTACCTGACATCGTCCCGGT
Source organism: uncultured bacterium (assembly GCA_902799715.1). Lineage (GTDB taxonomy): Bacteria > Verrucomicrobiota > Kiritimatiellia > RFP12 > UBA1067 > CADCBS01. The sequence continues at coordinate 12,313 of CADCBS010000023.1, forward strand.
CGGGCGGCAGGTTCGTGCTGCAGGGCGTGGGCGCGGAGTTCACCGGCGCCATACACGCCGACATTTCGGCCGGCCTGTCGATAGAGGGCGACATCTCGAAGATGGGCGGCAGGCTTTCGGTCTCGGACATCGGCCTTGGACTGTCTTCCTCGAACCTCGGCAGGATCGACGCCGGCAGCGGCGCGGCGATAGCCGTGACGGTCACGAAGGGCGACCGCATGTCCGGGCTTGAAATCGGCGGCGTGAACCTGTCCGGCGGCGCGACCATGCTGCTGCGGGACGCGGACGGCAACGAACTCGCCGTCTTCACGGAAGCGGACGCCGTGGACGGCAAGTACACGCTCGCGCCGGATCCGGACATCGTGCCCGTGTGCATCCTCGACTACGGCTTCAACGGCGACATGGCGTCCGCCGGGACCGACACTACCGCCCTGTCCATCTACAACGGCACTGCGTCGTACCGCGACGGTTCCGCGATCTACATGAGGTGCAAGCCGTACATCGGCCGGACGTTCGCCATGCCGGACGACGAATGGACGGCGTTCATCCGCTGCACCCTGCCCGCCGCCGACAGCTCAAAGCCGACCATCGTGCTTATGTTCGGCGCCAACGGCGGAAATCTCTTCGGCCTTGTCGCGGGGCGCGGGGAGAACACCGTCGCCCTCGCGGACGGCGCCGGCCCGATCGGCGGGGAAGTCGCGGTGGAAGACGCGACATCCAGGCAGCACGTATACGCGATAGTCAAGTCCGCCGGCCGCGTGCGCCTGTATGTGGACGGCGAACTGAAGACGGACGAAGCCGCGACCGTGTCCGTCGCCAAGAAATTCCAGATCGGCTCGCCGCACGGCGGAAACTCCACGCCGTACGCCGCCTGCAACGACGCCGACGCCACTGTCGACTTCCTGAAGTTCTACGACTTCGCGGCAGGCGCGGGCTTTATCGAAACCATGAACGTGCTGTCCGTAGAGCCGTCCGGCGGCAGCGTGCCGGCCGGAACGCGGGTGACGATGGCGTACGGCGATCCCTCCGCGTCCATCTGGTACAGGAAATACGGCGAGACCGAATACACGCGGTATTCCGCGCCGTTCGCCCTCGACACGCCCGGCGCGAACATATACTACGCGCAGGTGCGCGGCGCCGGCGGCGAGATCGTGGTGGAAGACACCATGCTCGTCTACTTGGTGACGGAGCCCGAGCCGGCGGAGGCGGCCGTGGCCTACTACAAGAGCGGCGCCGTCGGAGGCGGCGAAACGCCCGCGCTCGTCCTCGAAGACGGAACGTCGCCTGCCGTGCTGGCGGCGGGCGGGACGATGGTCGTCGACGCCAAGTCGGCCGGCGACATCCTCTTCGCCGATCCGCTGCCCGCCAATCTCGCGGCGATCCGCGTGGCGCGCGACGCGACATTCACGGCAGGCGACGGCGGATCCGCGACCCTGGGCGGCGTTTCCATTGAAATCGACGCCGCATCCACGCTGACGGCGGGCGGCGGCATCGCGCTCGGCACCGCAGCGGTCGCAGGCGGCGGCACGCTCGCGTACGCCGCGTATCCCGCGGCCAAGCCGGCGCTGGCCGCCACATGGACCGGCACGGTGGAACTGCCGGCGTTCCGCGCGCAGGGGCACAGGCTGCTGGACTTCTGCAACAACGGAACCTCGAAGATCAGGCTGAAGGGGATAACCGGCGGATGGCTGAAAGTCGAAGACGTCTCCATGCAGTCGGAGCTGATCCTCGACGGCGACTTCATCCTGACCGACATGTCGAGGCGCGCCTTCAGGTTCGCCAAGATATCCGGCACGGGCTGCATCAGCCTTTCGCCCGGAACGTACGAACTGTCGTCGTTCTCCGTGGGCGAGCTGGCCGAAGGTTATTCCGGCGCCGTGAGCAACAACATGCGCCAGACGGCGGTCGCCATCGACCGGCTCTCGCTTGCGGCTGGCTCGTCCGTCGCGCCGGGGACGAAGATACTCGCCACGGGCGGAACCGGCGCGATAAGCATAGGCGAAGTCTACGTGGGCGGCGCGAAGGCCGCCGTCACGTACGAGCGCCGCAGGGACGGCGCGGACGGCGACGGATTCTACGTGACAAGCCTCGTGGCGGCGGAAGGCGGCGTAGTGACGGTCTCCACCGACGGCACTGTGTCCTCCGTGACGGTTCCGCTCGCCGCCGGATTCGCCGGGAAGATAGTGGTTCCGGCGAGCGTGCAGACGCTTGCGTTCACGGGCGCGGAGGCGGGTTCCCCGCAGCTCGTCCTGGAAACATCGTACGGCGGCGCGACGGCGCGCTACGAAAACATCCTCCTGTTAGGCCCGGACGGCGCAATCTCGCTCGACCCGGACGGGGCCGCCGGCGGGGTAATGGTCAGGCCCGAACTCGACGCCTCCGCCGGAGACGCAGAAATCGGGCCGTCGGCTACGCTCGTCGTAAAGACCATTCCCGGCCTGTGGTACAGCGTTGCGTACGGCGACGGAATCGAAACCGGGACGGTCGGCGGAAGCGCCGCCGGCGAAACGCCGCGCGTCCAGGCGACCGGCGCGAGAACCGCGCTGCGTCCGCCGGAACTTCCCGCCGCGCGCGGATTCTACCGCATCCGCGTATCGCCGCGCGAGTGACGCCGCCGCGGCGAAGGCGGCGGCGAGGGCGGGGGCGGCTCCGTCAAATGGCGGCCGCCCTCAAGGCTGCCCGGGCATCGACACCGACACCTTGAAGAAGCGATAGCCGGTTCCGGAGATATCCGTGCGGTCCGTCACGTCGGTCCACTCCGCGCCGGCGCCGGGCGCCGTCGCGCCGAGGACGCGGTACACGCGCTCGTTCCGCGTCCCGCCCTCGTTGAGGTCGGGGACGGGCGTGACGACAGGCGCGCCGTTCTCCATGCGGATTTCCGCGCGGAATGATGCGCCGGGGTCTTCAGGCTCTATGCCCGCCGGAAGCAAGCGTTTTTTCGGATTTTTTTGCGGAAATTCCTGTAACCTTTTGCGCCTTCGCGTGTTTAAGTATCAAATGCAGGAAGAAGAAGACGATATCGAACTGACGCCCGCGGAGGAATCCGCGGCGACAGACCGCAACGACTGGCTGGGCGCCCTCGCCGCGGCCGCGTTCGCGTTTCCCGCGGAGGGGAGCGTCTGATGGCTTACATGCTGCAGCCGCTCTTGAAGATCCGCTTGATGCGCGAAGACCGCGCCGGGGTGGAGCTTACCGCCGCGCGAAAGGCCGTCGACGCCGCGAAAGAGGCGCTGGAGGCGCGGCAGCGCGAGCTCGACGCCTACAACAGCACGAAAGAAGAGCGGCGCGACCGCATATACGCCACGATCATCGGGCATACCGTGAGCCGCGAGAAGATCGACGCCGCCAAGGAAGGCGTGGCGAGGATAGACGAAGAAGGCACCCTGAAGGCCGACAACGTGAAGCGCGCCGAATCCGAACTGCACAGCCGCGAAGAGGCGGCGGAGCTTGCCAAGGCGGCGTTCATAGCCGCATCCAAAAACAGGGTCAAGATAGAAGAGCACAAGTCCGACTGGAAGCGCGCCGACGACCTGGCGCAGGAAGCACGCGCCGAAGGCGAACTCGAGGACTTCACCGCAAGAAAGCCGGAGATATGACAAAACCTCCACATCCACACCCGAAGATACGGTCCGTATCGAGACTGTCGCTGTCGTCCGTCGCGCCGTCCGACCCCGCCGCGCCGCTCCCCGTGCCGCTGCAGCAGGATCCGGCGCCGGCGCCGCGCACTACCGCCGTGCAGACTTTCATGGGCGCGATTTCCGCAGGGGCCGAGGCGCCCGCGCGCGAACGCGAAACCATAGGGCAGATGACGCTTGCCGCCGTTTCGATGGCCATGAAGCCCGCGCCTGGCGAATCCGCCGCGGCAATGCGCTTCGAACCCGTCGGGCACGGCTTCGTCCGCGACGCCGAGGAGGCGCCGGAGCCGCCGCACGCCGCCATGGTGCCGCCGTCGCCGGAGCTGCAGCGCCAGCTCGCGGGTGCCGCGGCGCGCGCCGCGGCCGCGTCGTCGTCCGCCCGCACCGCCGCCATGAACGAGGCGGCAAGGGCCGTGGCGTCGAAAATCCTCGTTTCGCACGCTCTCGCGCGCGGAACCGGCGAGGTGTCGGTGCACTTGAAAAAGGAAGTCCTGGACGGTTCGGAGGTGAGGGTCTCCGTGAGCGGGCGCTATGTGGACGTCGCGATATACCCCGCCACGCCCGAAGCCGCCGCCCTGGCGGAAAAGAACATTTCGGCCCTCGAATCCGCCCTGGCGGCGCATCTGCACGGATACTGCACCGCCACGGTCGCGATAAAGAAAGGCAAATACCATGAAACCGATTGAAATCCTTCAGGCCATCCCGCAATTCTCCGGCGCTTCGCCCGAAAGCCTCGTCGCGTCGCCCGCGTGGGCGATGCCGTGCGATTTCGGCGAACGCAAGTGCACGATGCTCGCCGACGCGCCCGCGCCGGCCGACACCCTCGACATCGCGATGACGCTGGAAAACGAGCCGCACGTCCTTTCGATCGCGGACTCCCCGAACTTCCCAGAGCTCCACGCCGTGTGGAGCGAAAGAGCCGGCGTCCCGGACGCCATCCTGCTCGTGCTCGCCGAAAAAGACTGCGGCGCGCTTTTCCAGACCATCGAAAACTGCGCCCGCCGCAGGCTGAAGATCGACGGGCTCGCGAAAGAGGCCGGCGCCGGCGGGAAGCGGATAAACGCGCGTCTCGTCTCCGGCGGCGAAACCCTGTGCGAATTCTCGGTCACCGCCTCCGCCGCGCTTTGCGCTTCGCTCGGGCAGCTTCGCCACATCGACATGACCAACCCCTCGGTCCGCGACATCGAACTGGAATCGCGGATCGTCCTGGCCTCGGTGCCGCTCCAGCCCGCCGAGGCGGCGGCGCTCGCCCCCGGCGACGCGGTGCTCCTTCCCGAAATGGAAGGGACGGACGGCGTGCCGCCCGCATCGGCCTGGATAGAGGCCGGCGGCCTTTTCTCCGTGTCGGCGAACGGCGTGTCGCCGGTGCGCGACGACGCGATGGCGCACGTCGCGACGTCCGCCGCCGCGCCGCTTTCGCTGGGGGACATCCTGGACTGCGCGGAAAGCGGCGGCGCGACTCTGCCGAAAATGCTGTCCTCCGCGCTTGCGCCGGAGACGCCGCTCGTGCTTTCGCAGTCCGGCAAGGTCCTTTTCGCCGGACGCCTTTCGAAAACCGGCCTGATGCCCTCGTTCGCCGTCGACGGTCCGGCATGACGGGCGCCGCCGCGCGGCGGCCGCCCCTTGAAACGGAAAAGCCCCGCGGACGCGGGGCTTTTTCGTTTTGTTCAATGGTGGTGGGACAAGGATTCGAACCTTGGAAAGCATAGCTAGCAGATTTACAGTCTGCCCTCGTTGACCACTTGAGTATCCCACCAAGGGGAAAACGTCTGCAAGTATACCATCGGCCTCGCGCAAGGTCAACCCGGTTTTTTGGAAAAACGGATTCCGGGCATGGAAAACGCGGCTCCGGCGCCGCAAGGGCGCGCGAAGCCGCGTTTCGTTTAGCGCTTCAACGGCGCAGACGTCACATCATGCCGTCCATGCCGGCGCCTTCGCCGCCGTGGCCGCCGCAACCGCATTCCTTCTTTTCGGGAATGTCGGTGATCATGCATTCGGTCGTGAGCAGCAGGCCGGAGATCGACGCCGCGTTCTGCAGCGCGCAGCGGGTGACCTTGGCGGGATCCACGACGCCGCAGGTGATGAGGTCGGCGTACTCGCCGGTTGCCACGTTGTAGCCCTGCGAGCCCTTGGACTTCTTCACGTTCTCGATCACCAGCGCGGCTTCGCGGCCGGCGTTGGTCACGAGCTTGCGCAGAGGCGCTTCGAGCGAGCGGCGGATGATGTCCGCGCCCACCTTCTCGTCGCCTTCGAGCGCCAGGCCGTCGATCGCCTTCTGGCAGCGGATGTAGGCCACGCCGCCGCCGGGGACGATGCCTTCCTCGACCGCCGCGCGGGTGGCGTGCAGCGCGTCGTCGACACGGTCCTTCTTCTCCTTCATCGCAGCTTCGGTGGCCGCGCCGACCTTGATGATCGCGACGCCGCCGGAGAGCTTCGCAAGACGCTCCTGGAGCTTTTCGCGGTCGTAGTCGGACGTGGTCTCGTCGATCTGCTTCTTGATGACTGCGGTGCGCGCCTGGATGTCGGACGCCTTGCCCAGGCCCTCGATTATCGTGGTGTTGTCCTTGTCCACGACGACCTTCTTGGCCTTGCCGAGCTCGTCGAGCTGGACGTTTTCGAGCTTGATGCCGAGGTCTTCGGATATCAGCTTGCCGCCGGTCAGGATCGCGATGTCCTCAAGGATCGCCTTGCGGCGGTCGCCGAAGCCGGGAGCCTTGACGGCGCAGACCTGGAAGGAGCCGCGCAGCTTGTTCACCACCAGCGTGGCCAGGGCCTCGCCTTCGACGTCTTCCGCGATGATCATCAGCGGACGGCCGGTCTTGGCGACGTTCTGGAGCAGGGGCAGCATGTCCTGCAGGTTGGATATCTTCTTCTCGAACAGGAGGATGTAGGGGTTCTCGAGGACGCACTCCATGTCCTGCGCGTTCGTGATGAAGTAGGGCGAGAGATAGCCCTTGTCGAACTGCATGCCTTCGACGGTGTCGAGGGTCGTCTCGAGCGTCTTGGCCTCTTCGACGGTGATCGTGCCGTTGGAGCCGACGGATTCCATCGCCTCGGCGATCAGGTTGCCGATCTCGGTGTCGCCGTTGGCGGAGAGCGTGGCCACCTGGGCGATCTCGGCGTTGCCCTTGATCTTCTTGGAGAGCTTGGCGATCGCGTCGGTCACCGCCACGGTGGCCTTGTCGATGCCGCGCTTCAGCGACATCGGGTCGGCGCCGGCCGTGATGTTCTTCAGGCCTTCGGAGTAGACGGCCTGCGCGAGCAGCGTGGCCGTGGTCGTGCCGTCGCCGGCGACGTCGTTCGTCTTGGAGGCGACTTCGCGCACCATCTGCGCGCCCATGTTCTCGAACGGATCGGGAAGCTCGATCTCCTTGGCGACGGTGACGCCGTCCTTGGTGATCTGGGGCGAGCCGAACTTCTTGTCGAGAATCACGTTGCGTCCGCCCGGGCCGAGCGTTGACGTCACGGCCTGCGCGAGCTTGTTCACGCCGGCGAGTATCTTCTGACGCGCGTCGGCTTCGTACTTGATTTGCTTTCCAGCCATTTTTCTATGCCTTTCTTTCTGATGTCCGCCGGGCCGCGCCTCGGGTTCCGGGCGCGGTCCGCTTCTTTCACGTCGTTACTTCTCGATCACGCCGAGGAGGTCTTCTTCGCGCACGAGCTGGTACTTCTTCCCGTCGATCTTGACTTCGGTGCCGCCGTACTTCGGCAGCAGCACGCAGTCGCCCGGCTTCACGTCGAACTCGACGGGCTTGTGCTCCTTGTCGTACTTCTTGCCGACGGCGATGACTTTGCCCTCCATCGGTTTTTCCTTCGCGGTGTCGGGGATGATTATCCCGCCGCGGACTTCCTCTTTTTCTTCCTTCGGCTCCACGAGCACGCGGTCGCCGAGGGGACGGATCTTCTGTGTGTTTGCCATTTTGTATGGTCTCCTTTTTTCGTTGCTGCGAAAAAACGCGTCTTGCTTCCGGCCGGCGTCAGTCCTTCATGGTGAAGTCCGCGTCGACCACGTTGTCTTTCTTGGGCTTGTCGCCTGCGGGGGCGTCCTGCTGCGGCGGGGGAGGGGTCCCCGCGCCCTGCTGGGCGCCCTGCTGGGCGTACATCTGCTGCGCGATCGGCTCCATCGCCTTCATCAGGGCCTCCTGCCGCGACTTGATGGCGTCGGTGTCGGTCCCCTTCAGCGCTTCGCGCAGGTCGCTCAGCGCGGATTCCACGGGCGCCTTCTTGTCGGCCGGAACCTTGTCGCCGTTCTCCTTCAGGAGCTTCTCCGTCTGGTAGGCGAGGCTTTCGGCCTGGTTGCGGGTCTCCACGCCGTCGCGCTTCTTCTGGTCCTCCGCCGCATGGAGCTCCGCATCCTTCCGCATGCGCTCGATCTCCTCCTTGGAGAGGCCGGACGACGCGGTGATGGTGATGTGCTGCTCCTTGCCGGTGCCGAGGTCCTTCGCCGTCACGTTCAGGATGCCGTTGGCGTCGATGTCGAACGTCACCTCGATCTGCGGAACGCCGCGCGGGGCCGGCGGGATGCCGTCGAGATGGAACTTGCCGATCGACTTGTTGTCCGCCGCCATCTTGCGTTCGCCCTGCAGGACGTGGATGTCCACCGCGGGCTGGTTGTCCGCCGCCGTCGAGAATATCTGGCTCTTCTTCGTGGGGATCGTGGTGTTGCGCTCGATCAGCGGAGTGAGCACCCCGCCGAGCGTCTCGATGCCGAGCGTGAGGGGCGTCACGTCGAGCAGAAGGACGTCTTTCACTTCGCCTTTCAGCACGCCGCCCTGGATCGCCGCGCCGATGGCCACCACTTCGTCGGGGTTCACGCCCTTGTGCGGCTCCTTGCCGAAGAGGCTCTTCGCCTGCGCCTGGATGGCGGGCATGCGCGTCTGGCCGCCCACGAGTATCACTTCGTCGACGGAATCCAGCCCCGCGTCGCGCAGGCAGTTGCGGCACGGCGTCTCGGTGCGCGACACCAGCTCCGCGGTGAGCTGTTCGAGCTTCGCGCGGGTGAGGGTCGCCTGCAGGTGCTTGGGCCCGGTCTGGTCCGCTGTGATGAACGGCAGCGAAATGTCGTGGCTCGTGGCGGACGACAGTGCGCACTTCGCCACTTCCGCGGCCTCTTTCAGGCGCTGGAGCGCCATCATGTCCTTGGAAAGGTCGATTCCGTTCTCTTTCTTGAACTCTTCGATCATCCAGCGCATCACGGCCTGGTCCAGGTCGTCGCCGCCCAGATGGGTGTCGCCGTTCGTCGCCTTGACCTCGAAAACGCCGTCGGAGATGTCGAGCACGGAAATATCGAACGTGCCGCCGCCGTAGTCGAACACGGCGATCTTCTCGTTTTTCTTCTTGTCGAGCCCGTACGCCAGCGAAGCCGCCGTAGGCTCGTTCACGATGCGAAGCACTTCAAGGCCCGCGATGCGGCCGGCGTCTTTCGTCGCCTGGCGCTGCGAGTCGTTGAAGTACGCCGGAACGGTGATGACCGCCTGCGTGATCTTCTCTCCGAGGTACGCCTCGGCGTCGGTCTTCAGCTTCTGCAGGATCATCGCCGAGATTTCCTGCGGCGAGTATTCCTTGCCTTCGACCTTCACATGCGCGTCGCCGTTCGCTGCGCGGACGACTTCGAACGGCACGATGCCGATCTCGTTCGCCATCTCGTCGTAGCGGCAGCCCATGAAGCGCTTTATGGAATATATCGTAGCCTTCGGATTCGTCACGGCCTGGCGCTTCGCCGCCTGCCCGACCAGCCTGTCGCCGTTTTTCGTGAACGCCACGATAGAAGGCGTGGTGCGCGCGCCTTCCGCATTCGGAATCACCACAGGCTCGCCGCCTTCCATGACAGCCATGCAACTGTTCGTGGTTCCTAAATCTATACCTAATACCTTTGACATATCTTGTTTCCTTTCTCGTTCAAATTTCTCGTTCAAAATCGAACGCTTTTTCCATAGCACAAAGCGTGCCAAGCCCCATAAACGCCTTCAAAACCGCAAAATGTCGCACTTGCTGCGACATCCTGTCGCACCTGTCGCATCAAATCAGGCCCTGATGGCACATCTCCCTGCCTCTGAACCGCCAACACCCGGCTCGCCCCCCCATGGAACCCAACGCCCCCAAACCTAAAGTGAGATTACGGTGCGGATGAAATCCTGTTCCGCCTGCTGGACGCGGCCATCTCTCGCACGGAGTCGCGGAAGGTCCTCTGCGCTCTCAGCCTCTCTGCGTCTCTGCGTGAAACCTTCAACTCGAAAGTGAGATTACGGTGCGGATGAAATGCAATTGCGAATGTTGCGACATTCGACGACCGGCAGCCGACATCCCGCTGTGGACATTCGATAGCCGACATCCCGCTTCGGCCAGTCGGCATCCGGTAGGGCGGCTTGTCCCCAAGCCGCCGCAGCACCCGGACGGAAATAAGATTACGGTGCGGATGAATTTGGTTGGCCGTGTAGAACATGTAGAATATAACGTCTGTACAGGAATGAGATTACGGTGCGGATGAAATCCTGTTCTGCCTGCTGGGCGTGGCCATCTCTCGCACGGAGTCGCGGAAGGTCCTCTGCGCTCTCAGCCCCCCTGCGCCTCTGCGTGAGACCTTCAACCAGAAAGTGAGATTACGGTGCGGATGAAATGCAATTGCGAATGTTGCGGCATTCTGGCATACTGAGATTATGGTGCGTATGAAATCCTGTTACGCACAGAAATGCCATTGAACTACTTGCCGGCGGACTGGCATTATGGCTTCATTTGCCGGATGCTATCCGGGCGCTTTTAACTTGTGAATCCCGCCATGGTCGCGTATAATACGTTGCGTCTCGGCAAATAAGCGACTGTGAAGGGAATCTTTATGCGCCAAACTGTCAAAGCGGTTCTTGTTTGTGCTGTTTTATTTGGAAGCGGACAGCATTTCCTTGCGTTCGGTTCCGGCGACGAGGAATCCGTCCGCAGCAACGAAATAAAATCGCTGAACTGGAAGAAACATCCGTCCGTCGCCGATGTCGGCAGCATGGCAATTTACGAAGTCGATTCAGGGTTTATGTTCCTGGAAGACCCGGATGCGAATAAATTCATGAGGTTGACGGAGAATACCGGCGACAGCATAGGCATTCTGGTCCCCGAAGAAGGATCGTGGTGGGCTTCATTCGAGTTTCACGAAATAGGGTATGTGAAAGATGACGAGAAAGACTCCCTCGACAGTGTCGAAATCCTCAAACAGTTGCGGAGCAATCAGAAGGCGGACAATAAAGAACGGCGCCGCCGTGGCTGGCCTGAACTGGAAAATCTCAACTGGATGCGAAAGCCGCATTATGATGAACGGACCCACAACCTCGAGTGGGGCGTCAAATTCACGGAATCGGGCAGCGGCAATACCGGAGTGAATTACCAGACAAGGATTCTCGGCCGCAAAGGCGTTATGAGCGTTACGCTCGTTTGCAGCCCCGAACTATTGGAAGATGCCCTGCCGCAATTCAAAGAAGCACTGAAAAACTTCAAGTATAAAGCCGGCAACAAGTATTCCGAGTTCCGCTCCGGAGACCGCATTGCGGAAATCGGCCTTGCCGCATTGATCGGCGGAGGGCTTGGCGCGGCCGCCGTCAAGTCTGGCGCGCTCAAATGGCTTTGGAAGGTGATTGTCGTGGCATTCGTCGCCATCGGCGGACTCTTCTCGAAGATAAAAAAATTCTTTGTAAAAGACAATGGCGCTCCGCCCGCAGAAGACGAACCGGAAGACGGCTCGGAAGATGACGGCGAGACGGAAGACAACGAAGGTTCCACCATCGGCGGATCGGACAAATGACCGATGGCGGCCAGCTGTTGCTGGTTTTGATACTGGTGTATTTGAGCGGCTGTCTCAAGTGGGTAGACCGACGGACGATACTGTTCGTCTCATGGTTCGGCGGCAGATGGAAAACCGCAGTCGCAGATTACCGCTGGGGGAACGGTTCGGGAAGATTGTCTCTGTTGAATCCGCTTCCTCCGCTTGGGTGCTTTTGCGCTACGCGCCTGCTTCCGGTTTCCATCTCTCCAAGCCTGGTCGTCGCGTATAACATCCAGACGTCCGGCAATTCCGGCCGGCCGCCGCAGTCCGGGAAAGCCGCAAAGATACTGTCGAACGCCAAGTTCTCGCATTCAGGCGAAGAATTGATGGTGGACGGCAGACGGTTCTGCGACATTGGGGATGCCGAAACAGCGCGCCGCATTGCAGAATTGCTTGAAAAAACCAAAAAATGCGATACGGCTGATCGCGAACGGGCAATCCTGGAATTCTGGGAAGACCGGCTGGATCCCGCCCGTACGGCAAAGAGGATGCTCACTCTGAAAGCCGAGTGCGGTACGGCGCGCATGGTCTGCATCCAGCTGTTTTTCGTTTTCTTTGCCGTCGTGCCGCTGTCGACGCTCAGATTCGGGCTGAATCTGACGGTACTGTTCGGGGGGGCCGTTATGGTTCTTTCGGGGGTGCTGGCATGTGCACTGTTTTATTCATATTATAGACGGCACCGCGACATTTTCAAGCGCGGGTTTTGCGGCGATTTGACAAAGATGCTGCTTTGCCCTCTGTCGGCACTGCGCATGACGGATTTGATCATGGAGAAAATGTCAGCATCGTTCGATCCGCTGCCGCTGTCCGCCTTGTTGCTGCGGGGGGGCGCAAAAGAGAAATTTCAAGCAGAATACCTTGCGGATCTCGCAAAGCCGGAAATGCCCGATAGACTCGACCGTACCGTGCTTGAAACCTGTATATGGCAGAACAACGCCATCTTGAAAACCTGGACTGGCATTGCAGCGCGGCAACCGCTTCCCGCACATCAATTGCCGCCGGTGAAAACAGATACAAGGTCTGCGGCGCGCGGCGCAATCGGCAGGTGCCGGGCATTTAGCGGCTTCTTCGCATAGACAGTCCATGCCCCCCCGGCAGGGCGGGGCTGCACCCTTATCCCGGATTTTCGCAAGAGGGGAGATGGCGGCCTTGCTGAAGGTCGCGTGGAGGAGCCGAAGGATGCTGTTTCCCGTCAAAAGGAGAATCCAGGGAGGACGGCTGTCATGTTGGGAGGCTTGCGCTTTCTTGGTCTGCCGGATATGAATCTCGTGCGCTCCAGTCGCAATAGTTCGCGGACGTTGGCGACGAATGGCCGGAAGCTCTCGACAATCTCGCCGAGGCTG
>CADCBS010000024.1 GCA_902799715.1 uncultured bacterium
TGGCGCGCCGCGGAGATTCCGGCGCGAATATCACGCCGACGAAGTCCGCGCCGGCGAGCGCGGCGGAGCGCGCGGACGCGCAGTCCGCCACGCCGCACACCTTCAGCGCAGGCACGGCCTGCGCCCTTCCGCGAGGCATTTCACGAGCGCGGAGCCTGCGATGAAGCCGTCCGCGTGGCGGCACACCTCTTCGGCCTGCGCCTTCGTGGATATGCCGAAGCCCGCGGCCACGGGCAGGCGGCTCGCGGCGCGGATCGCGTCGAGCCGCCGCGCGAGGTCCGGCGGAAGCGCGGCCCTCTCGCCGGTTATGCCTTTCACGGTGATCGCGTAGGCGAACGAGTTCTCCAGGCCCTCCACGCTGGCGGCGATGCGCGCGGGCGGGGTGTCCGGCGCGACGAGCGGTATGTATCCGATGCCGTGCGGGCGGAGCGCCGCCAACAGTTCGCCGCGCTCCTCCAGCGGGACGTCGACCGCGAGCGCGGCGTCGATCCCCGCGTCCGCGGCGGCGCGCGCGAAGGCGTCCAGCCCCATCGAATACAGCGGGTTCGCGTACGAGAACAGCACGAGGCCGGTGTCCGGGTGCGCGGCGCGCAGGCGCGCCGCCATGCGCAGCACGCCGGCGAGCGACGTCCCGCGCCGCAGCGCCTCGTACGCGGCGGCGCGTATCGTGGCGCCGTCCGCGAACGGGTCCGAGAACGGCACGCCCAGCTCGATGATGTCGGCGCCCTGCGAAATCAGGTCGCCTGCGGCCTCCACGCTGCGCTCCTCCGACGGAAATCCCATCGTGAGATATGCTATGAACGCGCCGCGGCCCTGCGCCTTTGCGCGCGCGAACGAATCTTCTATCCTTCCCATTCCAGAATCCTCCTTTGTTTTCTGCGGGTTTCCGTCACGACGCGGCGGCGGCCGCGCGGGCGGACTTCCAGCGCCTGACGTTTTCCATGTCCTTGTCGCCGCGCCCCGAAAGGTTCACGAGCAGTATCGCGTCGCGCGGCAGCGCCGGCGCGCGTTTCACGGCCTCGGCGAGCGCGTGGCTCGACTCGAGGGCGGGGATGATGCCCTCGAACCGGCAGAGCATGTCGAAGGCGGCCACGGCTTCGTCGTCGCGGATCGCGGTGTATTCCGCGCGTCCGGTGTCGTGCAGGTGGCAGTGTTCGGGGCCGACGCCGGGGTAGTCCAGCCCGGCGGAGACGGAGTACGTGTCGATCACGTTCCCCTCGGGCGTCTGCAGCAGCATCGTCTTCGCGCCGTGCAGGATGCCTGGGCGGCCGCCGTTTATCGAAGCCGCGTGCTCGCCGGTCTCGATGCCCCTGCCGCCGGCCTCCACGCCCACGAGCTTCACGGAGGGGTCGTCGATGAACCCGGCGAAAAGGCCCATGGCGTTCGACCCGCCGCCCACGCAAGCTATCGCCTGGTCGGGCAGGCGGCCGAACTTTCCGATGCACTGCCTGCGCGCCTCGCGGCCGATCACGCTCTGGAAATCGCGCACGATCTCCGGGTACGGCGCGGGGCCGGCGACGGTGCCTATCACGTAGAACGCGCTGTCGCTGGAGGCGATCCAGTCGCGCAGCGCCTCGTTCATCGCGTCCTTCAGCGTGGCGCTGCCCTCGGAGACGGAATGGACGGTGGCGCCGAGCATCTCCATGCGCTGCACGTTGGGGGCCTGGCGCTCCACGTCCGTGGCGCCCATGTAGACGTCGCACGGCATGCCGAGAAGCGCGGCCATCGTGGCGGTGGCCACGCCGTGCATGCCCGCGCCGGTTTCGGCGATCAGCCGCCGCTTGCCCATGCGCCGCGCGAGCAGCGCCTGGCCCGCGGTGTTGTTCACCTTGTGCGCGCCGGTGTGGTTCAAGTCCTCGCGCTTCAGCGCTATCCGCGCGCCGCCGAGGTGCGCGGACAGGCGCTTCGCCTCGGTGAGCGGGGTTTCGCGCCCCACGTAGTCGCGCAGGATCGCGCCGAGCTCTTCCGCGAACGCGGGGTCGCGCCGCGCGTCCTCGTATGCCGCCTCGAGCTCCCTCAGGGGGGCCATCAGCGTTTCGGCCACGTATTGGCCGCCGTATATGCCGTAGTGGGTTTTCATGGGTTCCTTTCCGTTTCCGGCGTTTTCACGATTTGCTGCATTCTATGGCCTTTTCGAGCTTCCGCAGGGCGCGTCCGGAGTCGATGGACTCCGCGGCCGCCGCCAGCGCCTCCGCGTAGGTGGCGGCCCTGCCTGCGGCCAGTATCGCGGCGGCGGCGTTCTCGCACGCGGCGGCGCGGTACGCGCCGCGGTCCTCGCCGCGCAGGACGGACAGCAGGATCCGCGCGTTGTGCGCGGCGTCGCCGCCAGCAATCTGCGCCAGGGAGTAGCGCGCGCCGTATTCGGCGCCGGCGTCGAGCAGCGAAGTGCGCACCGCGCCGTCCTTCAGGGACGACACGAACGTATAGCCGTCCGGCGAGATTTCGTCCACGCCGCCCGCGCCTGCCACGGCGAGGGCGCGCACGGCGCCGAGGCGCGACAGGGCGTCGGCGAACACCGGCGCCAGGCTTTCGTTCGGCACGCCCACGACGATGCGCTTCACGCCGGCGGGGTTCGCGAGCGGCCCGAGCAGGTTGAACACCGTGCGGAACCCCAGCGTGCGCCTGGCGGGGGCGGCGAAGCGCATCGCGGGGTGGAGCTCGCGCGCGAAGAGGAAGCCGATGCCGGCTTCCGCCACCGAGCGCGCCACGGCGTCGGGCCCGGCGAGCAGGTTCATGCCGAGCGCGGCCAGGACGTCGGCGGAGCCGCAGGCGGAGGTCGACGCCACGTTGCCGTGCTTGGCCACGGTCGCGCCCGCGCCGGCGGCGACGAACGCCGCGGTGGTGGACACGTTGAACGTGCCCGCGCCGTCGCCGCCGGTGCCCACGATGTCCACGGCGTCGGCGCCGCCGATGTCGACCTTCACGCACGCGGCCGCCATGGCCCGCGCGGCCCCGGCGAGCGCGCCGGCCGTGACGGGGATCTTCGCGAGCGCGGTCAGGAAGCCGGCGAGCTCGATTTCGCCCACCTCCCCCGACATTATCGCAGTGAAGAAGCCTTCCGCCTCCTCCTCGGACGGGCATTCGCCCTCCACCGCGCGGGCGAGGATCGCCTTGCGGGCGGGCCGCGCCGCGCATTTGCCCCTGCGCCCGCCCTGCAGCGAGGCGACGAAGTTCCCGAGCTGGCGCATGCCCGACGGCGTGCCTATCGATTCGGGGTGGTACTGGACGGTCTCGATCGGGAACTCCCTGTGCCGCAGCCCCATGATCTCGCCGTCCTCGCTCGTGGCCGTTACTTCCAGCTCCGGCGGGAGCGAATCGCGGTCCACGGCGAGCGAGTGGTAGCGCATGGCGGAGAAACCCTGCTCCACGCCCTCGAAAAGCCCCTTGCCGTCGTGGCGGATGCGGCTCGTCTTGCCGTGCACGAGGCGCGCGGCCGGGACGATCCTCGCTCCGAACGCCTGCGCCACGGACTGGTGGCCCAGGCACACGCCGAGCATGGGGATCTTCCCCGCGAACGCCTTCACGGCGGCCAGGGTCACGCCGGCGGAATCCGGGTTGCCCGGCCCGGGCGAAAGCACGATCGCCTGCGGGTTCTTCGCCGCGATGCCGGCGGTGTCGATGGCGTCGTTCCGCACGACTTCGACCTCCGCCCCGAGGGTGCGCAGCGCCTGCACCAGGTTGTAGGAGAACGAGTCGTAGTTGTCTATCAGCAGTATCATTGCAGTTCCTCCGCGAATTTCACGGCCTCGAACACGGCGGCCGCCTTGTTCACCGTTTCGGCGTATTCCTTCTCCGGGTCGGAGTCGGCCACGATCCCGGCGCCGGCGCGCACCGACACCGCGGAGCCTTCCTTGACGAGCGTGCGGATCGCGATGGCGAAGTCCATGTCGCCCGTCAGCGAAAAGTATCCGCACGCGCCGCCGTACGTCCCGCGCGGGGACTTTTCGCATTCCGCGAGCAGCTGCATCGCGCGCACCTTCGGCGCCCCGGCGAGCGTTCCGGCCGGGAACGCGGCCCTGAGCAGGTCGAACGCGTCGTATTCCGGCGCAAGGACGCCTTTGATCGAGCTTACGAGGTGCATCACGTGCGAGTAGCGCTCCACGTGCGCGAGCGACTCCACCTTCACGCTTCCGGTCTCGCACACGCGTCCCAGGTCGTTCCGGCCGAGGTCCACCAGCATCGCGTGCTCGGCGTTCTCCTTTTCGTCGGCCTTCAGTTCGCGCTCCATCCCGGCGTCGGCCGCGGGCGTGGCGCCCCGCGGCCGCGTGCCCGCTATGGGCGCGGTGTACGCCGCGCGCCCGTCGAGCTTCACCAGCTCCTCCGGGGACGAGCCGATCAGCGTCTTGGCGCCGATCCGCATGAAGAAGTTGTACGGCGAAGGGTTCACGGTGCGGAGCGCCCGGTAGAGCGCAAGCGCGGGGATGCCGCATTCCGCCGTGAATTTCTGCGACGGCACGATCTGGATCGTC
Organism: uncultured bacterium; assembly: GCA_902799715.1. Lineage (GTDB taxonomy): Bacteria > Verrucomicrobiota > Kiritimatiellia > RFP12 > UBA1067 > CADCBS01. The sequence goes on from CADCBS010000024.1 coordinate 4,470, forward strand.
TCGCCGGCGCGGATCTCCGCCTTGCAGCGCTCGACGGCGGCGATGAATTCCTCCTTCTTCATTTCGCTTTCGAACTTCGACGCCCTGCCGGGGGCCGGGCGCGGGCGCGCTGCGGTGCGGGCGATGGATTCCGCGCTCAGGAGCCTGTCGTACGCCGCCTCCACCCGCGCCATCGCCGCGGCGTAGGCGTCCGGGGCGGACGTGTCCGCCAGCACGGCGACGGTCACGGTGTCGCGCACGTTGTCGAACGTCAGCCACGCGTCGCACACGAGGAACGACATGGGGGGCGTGCCGGGTTCGCTCCACCGCGGGACGGACGGCTCGAACAGGGAAACCGCGTCGTAGGCCACGTAGCCCACGGCGCCGCCCTGGAACTGCGGAAGCTCGGGCGCGGGGACGTAGCGCGCCTCCGCGAACAGCGCGCGCAGCCGCTCCAGCGCGTCCGCGCCCTCGATCCGCGCCTGCGGTTCGATCCCGAGATACGAATAGCGTCCGCGCGTCTCCCCGTGCGCGACGCTTTCCAGGAGGAAGGCCTGTTCGCCCTCCTCGATCCGCGACAAGGCCGCGACCGGCGTTTCGCGGTCGGCCATGTATTCCCGGAACACCGCCACGCGCCCCGCCTTCGAGGCGCGCTTCGCGTATTCCTCTTCAGTCAGCATCTTCAGCATCGTATTCTCCTTTTTTCTTCTGTTTCCGTTTCCGTGTTTTCCCGTTTCCTGTCTCCGGACCGCGCGGCGGAACTGAAAACCGCAAGCGAAAGGCGGACCCGATCCTTGTGGATCCGGTCCGCCTTGCCTGCGGTCCTCGCTCTGTTCTGCGCGCGATTAAACCGTCCAAGACCTTGCGAAACCGGATCCGCAAGGCCACCACCAATACTTGAAAATGGACGGCTGTGATGTCATCGCCGCGAATGATACCAAACCCGCCCCCGCGCCGTCAACAGCTTTAATCGCCGCCGGCGGGTGTTTTTTGGTAGACTGTGCACACCGCCGTCTGGGCGTGTAACCATTTCCCGTCCGGCGTGTACCCATTGCGGGCCTGCGGAGTGCAGGACGGCGGAAAAGGAAGGATGCAGACGATGCAGAACATAGACAGACTTGCGGAGACGGCGGAAAGCGCGTGGCCGGGCGCGGTGGAGCGCATCGGCGAGGAGGGGTTTTCGCTCGACGCCGGCGGACTGAAGCTGCTGTTCTACGTGCGCGGCGGATCGGACGAAACGGGCCTGTGCCGCGCCGGCATCGGTTCGCCCGCTGAGCTTGCAGACCCCGGGGCTTTCGCCGAAGCCGCGCTCGAAGGGAATTTCTTCTGGGGCGGGACGGGCGGCGCCACGCTTTCCTACTGCGCCGCGGACGGCGGGGTGCACCTCACGGACTCCTTCGCGGCGGACGCCCTCGCCGGCGACCCGCAGGCGTTTGCGTCGTTCGCCGACGGCATGGTCAGGGCCGCGCAGGACTGGCGGCTCCGCTTCTCGCTCTACGCCAAGGCCGGAAAGGAGGCGCTGTGATGGACGTCAAGGAGGCTTTCTGTTCGTCCCTCGCCGAATTCGGCGGCAGGCTCGGCGCCGCGCTCTCGCTGGATCCGTCCGGCGCGTGCGATTTCGCGGTGGACGGCGAGACCGGCGTGGAGCTGCGCTATTTCGACGAATCGGACACGGTCGTCGCCTGGACGGTGGTCGGCGTCCTGCCCGAGGACGGCCGCGCCGGCGAGCGCGCCCTCGCCCTGCTCGCGCTGAACGAGCCCGGGGCCGCGCCGGGCGGATGCACGCTTTCGATGGATCCGGACACGCGCAGGGCGCTGGCGCACTGCAAGTGCGCGGCCGAAGACCTGTGCAGCGCCGACGCCATCGCCGCGAAGGTGTCGTGCCTTGCGGAGCTTGCAACCGCGGTGCGCGAAGATTTCGCCATCCGCTTCCCCTGCGACGACATTCCGCAGGAAGACGAAGAAAGAGAGGTGTGACTATGCCTTTCCCGATAGCAGATTTCTCGCTCGGCAGCCGTTTCTGGCAGGTGTCCGACCTTGGAGCCGTGATGGACAAGGCCGTGGACGCGGGCATCGCGGCCCGCGAGGCCGTCAAAGACGTGCGGCACGACGCTTCGGTGTTCTCGTTCGCGGCGGACGCGACGGGCGAATCCGTGCGCGCCGCGATAAACCGCGCCGAGATATTCGCCGCCCGGCACACGCTTTCGCAGGCGGAGCGCGACCAGGAGGCCGCGCGCGCCGCGAGCAACGCCGCCGACCTCGGCGTGGACTGCGACGCCCTCGCCGCGGAGCTCGCGGCGGAGCCCGACGCCCTGCCCGACGGCATGGACGCCGGGGCCTTCCGCGAAAACCTGCGCAAGGCGGCCGGCAAGCTGCTCGCAACGAGGGAATTCACGATGCGCGCCAAGCAGGGCGCGCTCGGCGACGAGGGGATGTTCGCCCTCAAGAACGCCGTGCGCGGAATGGCGCAGATGCTGCGCGAAGGACGCATTTCCGAAGACGCCGCGCTCGTGCTCGCGGACGGGAACTTCTACGACGCCGAAAACCGCGCCGACATGCTGCGCCTCGCGGCGGACTCCGCGGCCCGCGTGCGCGCCATATTCTCCGGCGAAGAGGCCCTCGACGCCATAATCGCCCAGTGCCGCGAAGACCTGGCGCACGCCAACCTCCCCGAGCGCGACGCCGCGACGGTGCGCGCGCAGATAGCCGCGCTCGAGATCCAGCGCAACGAGATGGTGCAGGCGCGCCTCGCGCTCTGCGCCGGGATAAAGACGGACTGCGCCTTCACCGACTGCACCGGCGCCGTGAAGTCCGACAGCAAGTTCCAGTACGCGGAGCTGGACAGGATCCGCGATTCCCTGCGCGCCTTCCGCTACGACATCGACCGCTGCTCCGGCAAGGGCTTCGGCTGCATGGAGTCGGTCCGCCGCAAGTTCGACAACTTCTTCTCGGGCTATTCCGGACCGCGCATCGGAGCGGACGCGTTCGAAAACCTCAAGACGCTCGACGCGGCCTTCAACGCGATGCTCGCCGCCGTGCGCGCCAAGATCGGCGGCATCACGCTCGAACAGGCCCTCGCCGCGCACGGCGCCAAGGCCGACATCGCGGCCGACGCGGAAGCGGCGACGTCCCTTTCGCACATCACCAACGACCGCATCCGCTACCACTACTCCGGCGTGGAGGAGCGCTCGCGGCAGTTCAAGAAGGCGGTCGAGGACGAACTCGGCGGCATAGCGGCGTCGGGCGGGACGCGCACCGTGTCGCTCCGCGTGGACGCCGATTTCATCTTCGGCGTGGACGCCGGGCTCGCCGAACTGAAGGCCCGCGCGGGGCTCGACGTGACGGTCGGCGCGAAGATAACCGTGGCGCCGGGCGGCGGGGCGGTGGACGTGGTCTACACCCGCGAATACAAGGGGCATCTCGGGGCCGGGACCAAATTAGGCGTCGACCCCGACGGCACCGGCGCCGACGCCAAGGCCGGCATGGGCGCGACGGCGAAGGCGATGGCCGGCGCCGGCCTCGTGCGTTCGGTGAAGAAGACGTACGCGAGCATAGACGATTTCGTCCGCGCGATGGGCGGCTCCACGGTCCTCGTGCAGACGCGCATCCGCGATCGCGTGCTGTCGGCCACGGCGTCGGCCGCGCGCGCCGTCGGCCACGCGTTCGTCCTGGGGGCCACGGTGCTGGGCTTCCGCGAGCACCACACTTCGATGGACCAGCTCGAGTATGCGGAAAGCCTGCGCAAGAAAAACGTGTTCGGGTCGCTCGCCGGCCTGATGTCGTCCAAGCGCAACGCCGGGCTCATCGGACGCCGTTCGTCGTACGCGTTCGTCGGCGAACTTTCCGGCCAGGCGAAGGGCGGGATGTACTTCCCCGACGGCGAAGGCGACGACAGGAAGCTCGCCAGCGACAAGGAGGCGCACGCCGGCGCGGGCCTGCGCTACACCCGCGAAACGAGCCTCGAAACCGTCAAATACAAGTCGTTCGCCAAATCGTTCGAGGGATGCTCGGCGCAATACCTCTCGGCGCGGCTCGAGGAGGAGCTCGCCGCCATACGCGCGGAAGTGCCGGCGAACGGGCGTCTCGCCTCGTGGATGGACAGGTTCAAGGCGAGGTTCGACGCCGCGACCTCGGCGGACCCGCGCGCCATCGCGGAGTTCTTCGCCCGGTCCGTCCGGTCCTTCGAGGGGCATGAGAAGAGGGCCGCATCGTATGGAAGCGGCGACAAGGCGAAATGGACGGCGTTCGCGTACAGGTCGCGGCTGATCGCCCTCGCCGTCGCCGCGGTCGCCGCGCGCGCGGACGCCCTCGCCGTCCCCGCCGGCGGCGAAGGCGCGGCCGACATCGCCAAGGCGAAAGCGGCGGCGGCGTCCGCCAGGGAATACCTCCTGCCGCGCATAGCGAATCCGTCCGTGGCCGTCCCGGAACGGATCTTCGAGGAGAAGTTCCTTTCGGCGGTCGACGTGAAGGCGCCGCGCAGGCAGTCGCTCACCTTCTCCATCGAAGGCGGGATCGACCTCTTCAAGGCGAAGGCGGAGTCGATCGCCGACGGCGCCGGCGGAAAGATCGGCCTCGGCTCCGGCGACATCCCCGCAGACGCGAAATCGCTCAAGGACGCCGGCCACCTGGCGGCGAAGGGCGTGTACGACACCGGCGCCGGCTTCGTGGCAGACGTCGCGCGCAACGCCATCCAGGTCGACACCAGGATAGGCGTGAGCGTGACGAAGGAATGGAACGCCGGCAAGACGAAGGACGTCCGCCCGTGGGCGAATTCGTCCGTGGTCAAGGTCGAAGCCCGCATCAACCCCGGCACTCCGCTGCGCGTGCTGATAGAATTCGCCGCGCGCGGGATATTCAAGGCCGTCGGCGGCGCCGACACGATCGAAGACTCCAAGCTGTTCGAGGAGATCAAGGCCGACCTCGTGGACGGCATGCTCGAAAACCTCGAAGAGTCCGTCGTGGAGAACAGCGGCAAGATCCTCGACTACGGCATAGGCGAACTGGCGAAAAGATCGCCCTTGTTCAAGTTCGCCATGTACAGTGTGCTGGGCTGGGGCAAGTCCGCCCTCGAGTTCCTGAACCCGGTCGACGTCGGCCGCGACGAGGACACATACAAGAAGATAACGCTCGTGTGGACGGACGGGCGCTTCACCGGCCTGTCGCTTTCCGAGGACGCGGAATATTCCCTCAAGGCCGGATTCGCGCCGAAGATCGCGCCCGTCGAGACCGGATTCAAGTATTCGTCCAAGACTTCCACGGTCGACTACACGGTCCTGCGGCGCCCGCCGGCGTCGGTCTTGATCGCCCGCGTAAGCGATCTGCTCGACACGGGCAACCCTTCCGCGCTGAAGAACTTCCTCGCAAGGAACAAGGTCGGAACGCTGCGCCTTCTCGGATGCATGAAGGCGAACGCGCCCGCGCCGGAAGGCGCCGACGCCCGCTGGACGGACGACCGTGACGACTTCGCGCAGAAGGCGGCCGAATGCCTGGGGCACCTCGCGCGCATGTCGTCCGGCCCGGAGCCCGCCGCCGGAGAGGCCAAGCAGATAAAGAGAGCCTTCGACGCCGCCTACCGCGCCGTCCAGGAGGATCTCTCCGCGCTCGACGATGCGGCCAAGCTCGACCGCGCGCAGGCGCTGCTCGCGGCGATGGCCAAGACATATTCCCTCGCCGTCCGCAACCCGCCGCCGCAGGACGCGCGGGACGGCACTGGACGGCGCGGCCCGGCTATCGGCCCCGCCGGGTCAGCCGCTCCGCCTGCCGCTCCGCCCGCCGCTCCCGGGCGGGGCCGCCGGTTTTCCGGTGCGCGCGGGCCGGATGCGATTGGCATTTCCGGTGCTTGACATGCAACCCGCTCTTATGGTATTCTTTGCCGAGATTTTGCGCGGGAGTGTGCCAAAATCCGATAGCAAAGTACGATGAAAAAGACATTTCAGGACATTATACAGGCTTTCCTGGCCGTTGCGCTGCTGCTTTCCTGCTGCAGTTGCAGGTGGCTGTTCCCCGAAGAGGAGAAGGTGGACGAAGAGTTCGTGGCCGAGGTTCTCGACGACCCCAAGGCCCGCCCCGGCGTCGTTCTTTCCATCGGGGTCACGGCAAACGGAAGCCAGGTGCTCGCCCCTTCGGATTACCGGGTGGACCCTGACGGCAACATAATACTGCCGTACATCAATACCGTAAAATGCGACGGGCTTACGCTTCAGGACATAAAGGCGAAGGTCGAGCAGCTCTACGGCGAGAAATTCTACAACGGCCCGCAGGCCTCGGTCGACTTCAAGTACACGCCCGGCGCCAGCGCGTCCCCCTGGGGCACGATAAACGTGCAGGGCCAGGTCGGCTCCCCCGGCCCGATAGACATCCCGCGCACCCGCGACCTTACGCTCACCCGCGCGCTGAAGCTCGCCGGCGGCGTGAACGCCATGGGCGACCGCGACGACATCCAGGTTGCCTTTCTCAAGCGCGACGGATCCATCCTGCGCAAGAGCTACAGTCTCACAAAAATCGGAAAAGGCCGGGTCGACATGGATGTGAAACTCCCGCCCGGAACGACGATTTTCGTGCCTTACGCGAACTACTGACGAACCAAAACAGAAAAAATAAACAGCCGGATTCCGGCAAGACGAGGTGAAAATGAAAACAACGATAGCGATGGCAATGGCGCTGTGCGCCTTCGCGGCCGTGGCCGCAGGAAAGGCCAAGCCCGCGGCGGCAGCCGCGAAACCGCCCGTTTCCACCAACGCGACGTGGCGCGCCCAAGTGGCGAAGGCCGCCGTGGATCCGGCGGTCTTGAAGTCCACCATGGCGACTTTGAAGTCCGACAAGTCCGCGCAGCTGCAGTTCATAGCCGCGGTCAACGCCGCGATCGCAAGCATGCCTGTTTCCCCCGAAGCGCAGGCGCAGCACTTCGCGCAGGCGGCGCAGGCCGCGCTCGGCTCGGTTTCGAAGGACAACGTCGCCGCGGCTGTCGCGGAAGTCTACGCCACCGTGCCGGTCGAACACCTTCCCGCGGTGGGCAACGCCCTCGCGGCGAGCGGCTTCAAGCAGGACGGCGACTCCACGAGGACCTATTCCGACGCCGACTACAAGAAGAAGGCCGAGGCGGTCATGTCCGCGGTCTCCCAGCGTCTGAAAGGCTCCGGGCAGGAGTCGGTGCGCGAAACGCTCGCGATTGCGATGTTCGCCAAGGGCGCCGCCAAGGACGGCTCCTCGCTCGCCAACTCTCTGGCCGACCGCTTCGTTCCCCAGGCCGACCGCGCGCTTGCCAAGGATACGTGGCTTCCCGCCGCCGCCAAGGGCGACTACACCAACATCAACGGCGCCGCCGATGTCGAACCCGGCACCGAGCCCGACCTGAAGCACATCGTGTTCGGAACCACCAGCCTTGCCGAAACGGGAGCTTCGCTGCTCGCCTCCATCTCGACCGGCGGCGAAGAGACCGGCAACGTGTTCGCCAGCCCGCTCGAAGCAGGGTTCAACCCCCTCGCCGAAGGCATGGTCGACGACAACCTCTCCAGGGTTCCTGCGCAGCAGCCCGCCCGCGAGGAAGACACCCCCATGCCGCCGCCGCTTTACGGCAATACCGTTCCCTGATCTCCCTGAAGTCACTTAAACGATTCAAGGATAGACTAAAATGAACAAATACATAGGTTATTCCGCCGCCGCCGTCGTTTTCGCCGGTTCGGCCGCCTTCGCGCGTCCCGGCGAGCACATCCGCTTCGCGGACGGCAGCATCACGCTCAAGCCTTACGTGAACATGTCCTACACGTGGGATTCGAACGTCAGCTCCTCCAAGCATTCGCGCGACGATTCTATTTTCGCGGTCCGTCCCGGCATGGACTTCGAGTGGAAGCGTCCCGACAAGGAGTTCAATCTCAACGGCGGCGTGTGGTACGGCTACAACCACTACGCCCACCGCAAGCGCGACGCCCACCACACGATCGGCGAAAAGCTGTCGCTCAGCAAGGACTTCATCGCCGGCAACGGCAACAAGTGGAGCCTTCGCATTTCCGAGTCGTACCGCAAGATCAACGCCAACGACGCCATAACGCATGACGACGGCAACGGCGTGTGGCGCAACCGCGACGTGTTCAACGTCGCCGGCGCGCTGTCCGAGCGCATCAAGCGTTTCCACTGGGGCGTCCACGGCACGTACAGCCGCCTCTCCTACGACAACGACGACTACAAATACCAGCGTCTTATCGGCTGGGATTCCTGGGCCGTCGGCGGTGAAGCGGGCTGGCTGTTCTCCAAGTGGACCGACGTGCTCTTGACGGGATCGTACACCGGCTACACGCAGGATGGCCGCAAGTATTCCGGCGATGTCGGGCGCTCCTACACCAAGAAGAGCAACACCTGGACGCTCATGACCGGTATCGGATCCCACCTCGCCGACAGCGAGCGCCTCTCCTACCGTGCCCTCGTCGGTGCCTCGCGCCACGAATACGGCAGCAGGCGCAAGGAGACGGGCTGGACGTACCAGCTGTCGTTCAACTGGAACTTCCGCCGCCAGTGGGCGTTCTCCGTCCGCGGGTCGAGCTACTACCATCCTTCGGAGTACACTTACGGCCAGTCCTCGAAGACCTACACGCTCGGCGCGGGCCTGACCTACGCCATGACCCAGAAGCTCAACTGGACGGGCGACGTGCTCTACCGCAAGTCGATGTCCGCGTGCAACGACTACCGCGTGTCGTCCTACGACCACAACGACCTGCACGCGCGTCTGGCGCTGCACTACAAGTTCCAGCCCTGGGCCGAAATCTACGGCGCCGTCGGCTATGTCACGCGCATCAGCGACAGCGACAGCGATTCCAACGACTACAACCGCTTCCGCGGGTCGCTCGGCCTTACGTTCACGTACTGAAGCAGGGCGCCGCCCTGTGCCCGGAAAACGCGCTCTGGCAGAAGACAGGGCGCGTTTTTTGGCATAAGGCGGCCTCCGCGTTCCGCAGAACCGAAAGATGTATCTCGCTTCCAAATACGGTCTGGCGTTCCATCTGGCGCTTACTGCCGCCGTGGCGATGTCCGTCGTGCCGCTGCTGCCTTGCGCGGCGTCCACGATCGCGGTGCTGTGCCTGGTTGCCGTTTCGTGGGAGTGGATGCTGGCCGAGCCTTCCGTCAGGACCGGCGAGACGCGCGCCGAGGCCCGGGTCCGGACGCTGTCGGCGGTGGCGAAGGATCCGCTGCTCTGGCTCTCTGTCCTGATTCTGGCAATTTCCTTGATCCGCTGGATCAACAGCGGAATGGTGTTCGAGTATTCGGTGCAGAACCAGCGCTGGACGCTGAGCGGGCCGGACTGGCCCGACGCCCCGTCGGGGGTGGATTCGTCGATGTCCGGCGGGCTTTTCGCGGTGCTTTGCGCGCTTTCCACCGTCACGCTCGGCGTGCGGCACGCGCTGGGCGCCAAGGCGCGAATGGCCTTCGGCGTGTCGCTGGCGTTCTGCGCAGGCGTGGCCGGGTGGTGCCTTGTGTCGCTGGCGGCGTCGGGCGACGCGGCGATCCTGGCCGAAGCGAAGGCCGATCTGCTTGCAAGCCGCGTGTACGGCCTGCCGTTCGGGATATGCCTTGTGGCGGGCTGCGCTTGCATCTCCAACGCCGACGAATACGGCTGGAAGGCTGCGCTTTTCATGGCGGGGTTCGGCCTTTCGGGATGCGCGGCCGCGCTGTCGTTCTTCTCGCCGCCTTTCTACTTGTATGTTTTCGCCGCCGTCACGGCTGTCGCCACGCTCTTTTCCATGGCCCGTTGCGCGATCGCGGTCTCCATCGCGAGCGCGACACGCGTTTTCATCGCGGCTTCTCTCGCGCTCGCCGGCTTTTTCGTTTCGATACTCGCCGTTCCGGAAGTCGCGTCGGCCAAGGCTGCCCAGGCCGCGCAGTCGCGCCCGGCTCCGCCGCCGCCCGCCGGCGCGGACGCCCCGCAGGACGGCGAAGAGGCCCGGACGCAGTCTGTCTTCGACGCGCTGAAGGAAAGGCGCGAAGCCTTGGCGGAAGTCTCGTCCGGCCTGTGGAAGGCTGGACGCGGCCGCTGGACCGGCGCCGGCACGGGCGCGTTCGGGCTTCGCGTCAAGGAGCATATAGCGGGCATGACCTCCAAGACGGACCGCAGGCGGTTGTGGAAGGCCCTCCCCTACGATCTGGAAAACGTCCGCCCTGCTGATTTCTACCGCGGTTTCGCCATGGAGCACGGAATAATCGGCCTGCTGCTCGTCGCCGTCTGGCTGCTTGTCATAGCCGCCGGATGGGTGATGCGCATGGCGGCTTCCGTGAAGGCCTACCGCAAGTCCGAGGACGGCCCCAGCGCGGTGTTCTCGTTCCCGGCGGTTTGCTGGTTTTTCCCGCTTTTCCTTTTCCTGGCCGCGTTCGCGGGCTTCTACTGCATGGAGTCCGAGTGCGTGAACCTGCTGCCCGCATCGGCGGCGCTGGCTCTTTCCGCCGCGTCGTTCCCGAAGGTCAAGACGGAAGCGGCGAAGGAAGCCGCGCGCGACGACATCGCGCCTCCTCCCCCGCCCGAACCGCAGGAAGGCGCCGCAGGAGACGGGCAGGGAACCGTATCGACGGATTTGCAAGGGAAGGATGGAATAAATGGCTGACAGCGGAGAAGGCAGGACAGGGCCGATCTACTACGGCAAACCCGCGGCGGGCTCGAACTCGCCGGCGTACTATTCGGGCGGCAGCTACTACAGCGGCGGCAGCTACTACGGCGGCGCCTACTACGGTGGCCAGCGCGACGGCGAAGGCGGCGAATCGGTCATCGGCACCATCACGCTCGGACGCGTCCTGCGCGTGGTGCGCCAGCGCTGGATCAGCGTTTTCGTGTGCCTGCTCGTCGGGCTGATAGTGTCGTTCGCCGTCTACCGCATCTCGCCCACGGTCTACGAATCGTCCGCGCAGTTCACGATAGACATCGGCTCGAAGAACGGGCGCCGCGACATCTTGAGCGCCGTCTCGCCTGAATACGGCACCGGATACGAGGAAATCCTCAACACGCGCCTTCCCACGTGGCGCGGCGGCAAGCTCCTGCTCAGGGTCGCCGACAAGTATCTGGAAGGCCACACCGACTCCAAGATGACGAGCAAGGCGATCGCCGGAATCCTCGCCGGCGACTCCACGATCGAGCTGACGAAGCATTCGCGACTGATCAAGGTGTCCGTCCGCTCCGACAAGAAGGAGCTCGCCGCCGATCTCGCCACTGAATACGTCAGGGAGATAGAAGCCGCGACGAGCGCCGAAAACCGCGAGCACGCGGAGAAGGCCGTGGCCCAGACGAAGGACGACGCCGACAAGATCGAACTGAAGATCAAGGAGATCGACGACAAGATCAAAGGCATCGAATTCCAGACGCAGCTGCCCGCGAAGAAGACCACCCGCGAACTCAAGGAAGCCGATCTCAAGACCACCGCACAGAAGGTCTCCGAACTCGAGTCCGCCCTGGCGAACGGCGAGAACATAGTCGCGACTCTCGCAAAGATGCAGGACACGCCGGAGAACTTCGCGGCCCTTCCCGACGGCGTGCCGCGCGGCGCCGAGATCAACAAGCGGTACGAACGCTACATGGAGACGAAGCTCGAGCTGGCGAAGCTGCGCAGCACAGGCGCCTACAAGGAAGGCCACAGCAAGATGCTCGACGCCGAGGTGTCCATGGCCGCCGCCGTCACGAACTTCATCGATTCCGTGAAATCGTCGTACAAGACGTCCCAGGGCAACCTGGCGATGATGAAGTCGAAGGTCGAAAACGCGCGCGAGAAGCGCGACAGGCTTCAGAAGGAGCTGACGGAGCTCGACTCCGAGATTATCCGCGCCGAGAGCAGCCTCACGTCGCTGAAGCGCCAGCTCAACGTGGAGAACGGCACCTACACGGAAATCCTGAGGAAGCTGACCGACGCCCGCACCCAGGCGGAGAGCAACCTCGAAAAGGTCCACCTGATCGAGAACGGCAAGGCGTCGCCGCCAGTCCAGATCCTGCCCAAGCCGGAGATGATATTCGCGATCGGCGCCATCCTCGGCCTCGCGGTCGGCCTGCTTTTCGTGCTCGTGCTCGACCATCTCGAGGACGCCATCATCGGCATCTCCGACATCGAGCAGCGCCTGTCCCTGCGCGTGCTGGCCGTCCTTCCGCACGTCCGGCGCAAGAAGCGCGAACAGGTGGCGCGATTCGTGGCGGACGACAAGTATTCGCAGTTCGCCGAAGCCGTGGCCGGCCTGCGCAACCTGCTCGACTCGCCGCGGTACCAGATGTCGTCGCGCGTGGTGCTCACCATGTCCACCCAGCCGGGCGAAGGCAAGACCATCACATCCTGCTCCATGGCCATCTCGAACGCCCAGGCCGGACGCAAGACGCTGCTCGTCGACTTCGACCTGCGCCGTCCCCGCCACGCGACCGTGTGGGGCGTGAAGACGGACCGCTCCCACTCGCTTGCCCACGTGCTCACGAAAGGCGACCCGGCACTCTTCGATTCGCTCGTCGTGCCGTCTGGCGTCGAGAACCTCGACCTTGCCGTGTCGCTCGCGCCCGAGGGCGTGAACCCGGCCTCGCTGATGGGTTCGCAGATCGTCCCCGCCTTCTTCCGCTGGGCGCGCGAAAAGTACGACCGCATCGTCGTCGACTCGCCGCCGTACGGAATCGTGGGCGACGTGATGACCCTCGCCGCGATGGTGGACTCCGTCGTTGTCATGTGCCGCCCGGACCGCACGCGGTTCAAGCCCATCCAGCACGCCACGCGCCACCTCACCGAAGCGGGCGCCACCGTGCTCGGCGTGGTCGTGAACGACGTAGAGGTGTCTTCCGGCTCCGCCTTCATGCAGAGCTCCAACTCCTACGGCTACGGATACGGCGGATACGGCTACCGCTCCTACGCATCCTACGGGTACAGGCCCAAGGGCGACGCGCCAAAGCCTGCGCCTGACGCGAAGGGCGGCGCTTCCGCAGCCGCGCCGAAGGCCGGCGGGGACGGAAAGACCCCGGACGGCGAAGCCGCCCCTGCCCGCGCGACGGAGGCCGACGTCGCTGACGACGACTGACGCGGGCCGGATGGGCCCCGGACATAAAAAGGAGGTTTGCAGATGGAGAAAAGATACATAGTCACCGGCGGAGCGGGCTTCATTGGCTCGGCGCTCGTCCGCGCGCTCGTCCGCGACGGCGCCGGCAAGGTTCTCGTCGTCGACAAGCTCACGTACGCGGGCAACCTCGATTCGCTCCGCGACGCTTCGAAGTCCCCCCTGTATTCTTTCGAGCAGGCCGACATCTGCGACGCCGCCGCGATGCGCCGCATATTCTCGGAGTTCCGCCCGTCCGGCGTGTTCCACCTCGCCGCCGAATCCCACGTGGACCGTTCGATCGACGGCCCCATGGAGTTCGTGCGCACGAATGTCGGCGGCACGGCGACGCTCCTCCAGGCCGCGCTCGAATACTGGCGCGGACTCGACGCCGCGGATCGCGGAACCTTCCGCTTCCAGCACATCTCCACCGACGAGGTGTTCGGCTCCCTCGGCCCGGAGGGGTTCTTCTCCGAAACCACCCCCTACGCGCCCCACTCGCCCTACTCGGCCTCGAAGGCCGCAAGCGACCACCTGGTGCGCGCCTGGCGCGACACGTACGGCCTGCCGGTCCTCGTCACGAACTGCTCGAACAACTACGGCCCGTACCACTTCCCCGAAAAGCTCATCCCCCTCGTGATCCTCAACGCGCTCGACGGCAAGCCGCTCCCCGTCTACGGCGACGGGCGGAACGTGCGCGACTGGCTGCACGTCGAAGACCACGTGGCCGCCCTGCGTCTCGTCCACGAACGCGGCGCCCCCGGCGAGACGTATTGCGTGGGCGGACACAACGAGCGCACGAACCTCGAGGTCGTGAACGCCGTCTGCGCCGCGCTCGACGGACTGAAACCACTCCCCTCCGGCTCCTACTCGAGCCTGATAACATTCGTGAAGGACCGCCCCGGGCACGACAGCCGCTACGCCATCGACCCGTCGAAGCTCGTCCGCGAACTTGGCTGGAAGCCGCGCGAGACTTTCGAGACGGGCATCCGCTCCACGGTGCGCTGGTACCTCGACAACGAGTGGTGGTGGCGCCCGATACGCGAAGGCCGCTACTCCGGGGCGCGGCTCGGCGTCTCCTGACATCCCGCACCGAGGAACCGAAGCGATGAGAAAAGGCATAATACTGGCCGGCGGCGCAGGATCGCGCCTGCATCCGCTCACCCGCGTCGTGTCGAAGCAGCTCCTGCCGATATACGACAAGCCGATGGTGTTCTACCCGCTGTCCACGTTGATGCTCGCCGGAATCCGCGACGTCCTTGTCATATCCACGCCAGAGGATACGCCGCAGTTCGAGCGGCTGTTCGGCGACGGCTCGCAGCTCGGCATGAGGATTTCCTACAAGGTGCAGCAGCGCCCCGACGGCCTGGCGCAGGCTTTCGTCCTCGGCCGCGATTTCCTCGGCTCCGACGACGCGTGCCTCGTCCTCGGCGACAACGTGTTCTACGGCGCCGACCTGCCCTCGCTGCTCGCGCGCGCCGCTTCCAGCCCCGCCCCCACCGTGTTCGGCTACCGCGTGTCCGACCCGCAGCGCTACGGCGTCGTCGAGTTCGACTCCTCCGGCCGCGCCGTGTCGATCGAGGAGAAGCCGGCCGCGCCCAAGTCGAACTACGCGGTCGTCGGCCTCTATTTCTACCCGAACGACGTCGTGGACATCGCCGCGTCCCTGAAGCCTTCCGCCCGCGGCGAATACGAGATAACCGACATCAACCGCGAATACCTGCGCCAGGGCCGCCTCGAGGTCCGGTGCTTCGGCCGCGGCGTGGCATGGCTCGACACCGGCACGCACGACTCCCTGGCCGACGCCACGGCGTTCGTCCGCGCCATCGAGGAGCGCCAGGGTCTGCGCATCGCCTGCATAGAGGAAATCGCGCACCGCAACGGCTGGATCGACGCCGCGCAGCTCCACGCCCTCGCGGAATCGTACGGCAAATCCTCGTACGGCGCCTACCTCCGGTCGATAACCGCATGACGGCGGCGCAGACGCTTCCAGCCGCAAATCCGCAAAACACGGGCCGGGCGACCGGCAAGCCAAATACAACGAAAGGAACACACAGATGACCACACGCAGACGTTTCATCGCGCGCATGGCTTTCGCCGCCGCCGCGATGCTGGCTTTCTTCGCGGCGCCCGCCGCCGAGGCCGCTCCCGATCGCGCCAAGCAGGTGCTGGACATATCCAACAAGCACCGCGCCGCCGCCAAGGTGCATCCGCTCAAGCTCGATCCCGCCCTCTGCAAGCTCGCCCAGATCCGCGCCCGCGAGCTTGAGCGCAAGTTCTCCCACAAGCGCCCCAACGGCAGAAGCTGCTTCTCCGTCTTCCGCGAGAACGGCGTGCGCCGCCGCAACATGGGCGAAAACATCGCCTTGGGCTACCGCAATTCCTGGTCGGTCATGGGCGGGTGGATGCGCTCCAAAGGCCACCGCGCCAACATCCTTTCGCGCAAGTACCGCAGGCTGGGCGTGGGCTGCCACTGGTCGCCGCGCCGCCGCCGCCTGTACTGGGTCCAGGTCTTCTCGAACTGACATCCCCGCGCCGCAGGCACGGAACGCCCGGCCTTCGCGCCGGAGGGACGGTACGCGCATGGAAGAGAAAAAACAGGATGGCAGCGGCGCTCCGCCGCTGCTCGAAGTGCGGAACCTGCATGTCTGGTTCCCGGTGAAAAAGGGCATCTTCGCGCGCACCGCAGGATGGATAAAGGCTGTCGACGGCGTCAGCTTCACCCTGTCCGCCGGCGAAACCCTCGGAATCGTCGGCGAGTCCGGTTGCGGCAAGTCCACCACCGCCCGCGCCATCCTCAAGCTCAACAGGCCGCGCTCCGGCGAAATCCTCCTCGACGGCCGGAACATCCTCGACAAGGGGCTTTCCGAAAAGGAATACCGCCGCACCGTGCAGATCGTGTTCCAGGATCCGGAAGCGGCCCTGAATCCCCGCCACTCCATCCTCGAAATCCTCACCGAGGGGATGCTCGTCCACAATCTCTGCACCAAAGAGAACCGGCGCGAGAAGGCTACGGAGCTCCTCGAGGCGGTCGGCCTGAACGCTTCCATCCTCGACCGCTGGCCGCACGAATTCTCCGGCGGCCAGCGCCAGCGCATCTGCATCGCGCGCGCGATTTCCCTGCGCCCCAGACTTCTCATCTGCGACGAAGCCGTCTCCGCGCTCGACGTCTCCGTGCGCGCCCAGGTGCTGAACCTTCTCGAAGACCTCAAGAAGTCTCTCGGCCTGTCCTACCTTTTCATCACGCACGACATCGGCGTGGTCCACCATATCGCCGACCGCATCGCCGTCATGCACGGCGGCCGCATCGTCGAGACCGGCCCCGCGGAGCAGGTGCTGTCCTCCCCGAAGCACCCGTACACCAGATACCTCCTGGCCGCCGTGCCCGAAATCGGCAAGCCGCTGCAGGACGACGAAGAAGCCGAAAAGCAGCGCCTCGCCGCGGGCGGTGCCCAGTGATCCGCCTGACCACCGCCGGCGAATCCCACGGTCCGCGCCTGATCGCCATCCTCGAAGGCCTGCCCGCAGGACTTCCGCTCTCGGCCGCCGCGATCCGAGCCGATCTGGCCCGCAGGCAGATTCCTCTCGGCGCAGGCGGCAGGATGTCGATCGAAACCGACGTCGCCACCATCGAAAGCGGCGTGATGGCCGGCGTCACCACCGGCGCACCCGTCGCTCTTTCCATCGAAAACCGCGACCACGCCGCATGGGCCGGAAAAAGCGTCCCCGCACTTTCCATTCCCCGCCCCGGGCACGCCGACCTCGCCGCCGCCGTCAAATACGGCTACGGCGACTGCCGCCCTGCGCTCGAACGCGCCTCCGCACGCGAAACCGCGGCTCGCACCGCCGCAGGCGCGTGCTGCAGGGCGCTCCTCGCGGAGTTCGGGATTGCCGTCTCGTCGCGCGTCCTCGAAATCGGCGGCGTCGCCGGCGACGCGTCGTCTCCCGCCGTCGCGGAGGCGATCGCCCGCGCGCGGCGCGAGGGCGAAACCCTCGGCGGCGTGGTGGAAGTCCGCGCGGCCGGCGTCCCCCCGGGGCTCGGCTCGCACGTCTCCGCTTCGCGCCGGCTCGACGCCGCGCTCGCCGCCGCCGTCGTCTCCGTGCAGTCCGTCAAGGGCGTGGAGTTCGGCGACGGCTTCGCGCTCGCCGCAATGCCCGGAACGAAGGCGCAGGATCCGATCGTCGCCGGGCCGGACGGCCTTCTTTCCCGCCCGTCTTGCCGCAGCGGCGGCATCGAGGGCGGAATCTCCAACGGTTCCCCCATCGTCCTGCGCGCCGCGCTGAAGCCCATCCCCACCACGCTTTCGCCGCAGGACTCCGTGGACCTGTCCGCAGGCGTCCCCGCCAAGACCCGCTACGAACGCTCCGACACATGCGCCGTTCCACGCGCCGCCGTCGTGCTCGAAGCCGCGGTCGCGCTCGTCCTCGCCGACGCCCTTTCGGAAAAGCTCGGCGGCGATTCGCTCGGCGAGATGAAGCGCCGCTTCGCCGCGCTCCCTCGCCTCGAAGCCAGAAACCCCGCGTTCTCCGGCGCCCCCGCCGTGTTCTGGCCGGAGTGACCCCTTCCGCTGACCGCGCCGTGAGGAAGCTCTCTTTCGCCATCCGCGCCGCCGCCGCCGCAATCCTCGTCTGGTGCGCGGCCGTCGAGGTTTTCGGGATTTTCATGCGCTCGCTTTTCGGCTTCGGGCTGGACGGCGACTGGTTTCTCGTTCTCGCCGCGAGCGGTCCCGGCGAGGTTTCAGCGTTCATAGGCATGTATTGGCCGCAGATCGCGCTGGCCGTCGCCGCGTTCGCCGTCCTCGCCGCGGCGCTTGTCTTCCTGGCGTTCAGGATTTCCCGCCGCCGCGCCCCCGTCGCGCTCGCGGCCTTCGCCGTCTATGTAGCCGCGTCCGCGTGCCTTGCAGGCTCGCTGAAGGCGTGGAAGCCGCTGTACATGGTCTACGACACGGTCCGGTTCGCAGGCCGGTACCGCGCCCTCGCCCGCGCCGGCCTGTGGACGCCGGAGCGCGAAGCCGCGGTGCGTCCCGCCCCGCCCGGCGCGTCGAACCTCGTGTTCGTGGTGGGCGAAAGTCTCGCCGCAAGCCGGGTCCGGTTCTACGGCTACGCCAAAGACACAATGCCGCGCATGGCCGCCTTGGGATGCGCCGCCATGCCGCCGCTCCGCGCCGACCACCCGTTCACCGCCCGGGCCCTGGCGGACATGATGTGCGACGGCGCCGCGACCCTCCCCGTGAAATACAGGCTCGCGGGATACAGGACCGTCCTCGCGAGCGCCCAGGACAGGTGGGAGCGATATGCGGGAGTCGCCCAGACAGTGTTCGCGGCCTGCGAGGAAAAGATATACACGTCAGGCGAAGGCCCCGGTGCCGACGCCGCGCTCGTTCCTGCCGTCCGCCGCGTTTTCGCCGGGCGCAAGGCCGGCGGCCGCCCGGTGGCGCTTTTCGTGCACATGATAGGCAGCCACTTCCCGCCGTCCGCAAGGTTGCCCGCCGGCTTCGCGGCGGGCAGCGGCTTCGACGACTACGACAGGACCGTTCTACAGACCGACTCCGTCCTTGCGGATATCGTCTCCGCCATGCCGCCGGACACGCTTTTCGTTTTCGTTTCCGACCATGGCGAATCGCCTGGTTCCGGCAGATGGCGCGATGCGTCGTCGGAAGAACTGTGGCAAGTCCCGTTCCTCGTCCTCCCGCGCGAGAGGATGCGCGATTTCGCCGGCGTCACCCGCCCCTCGCAGATCCGCACCCGCCTCGCCCCCTGACCCCTCCCCCCCCCAATCGGATTTCATCCGCACCGTAATCTCATTTCCGGGTTGAAGGCCTCACGCAGAGGCGCAGAGAGGCCGAGAGAGCAGAGAACCCCCCGCGTCTCTGCGCGAGAAATCGCCATATCCGGCAGGCGGAATTCGATTTCATCCGCACCGTAATCATATTTCACGCATCTCCGTTTTTGCAGCCCCTCTCATCCCTAATAGAATTTCATCCGCACCGTAATCTCATTTCCGGCTGGGCGGTTGCGGCGGCTTGGGGACAAGCCGCCATACCGGTTTTCAACATGTTCTGCGCGGCCACTGAAATTCATACGCACCGTAATCTCACTTTGGCGGTGAAGCAGGAAATTTCATTGTTAGACGACGGTTGAAACCGTAGGTCGAATGTCGAATGCCGGAGATGCCGGTTGTCGCATGTCGCGTGTCGAATGTCGTCGGCAAATGCCGGCTGCCATGCGTCCAAACATTCGCAATCGGATTTCATCCGCACCATAATCTCACTTCCGGCCGGGCGGTTGCGGCGGCTTGGGGACAAGCCGCCCTACCGGTTTTCTACATGTTCTGCACGGCCAATGAAATTCATCCGCACCGTAATCTCATTTCCGGCCGGGTGGCGGGTCTTGCTTGCCGGATTTTGCGTTTCCGGCGTGGCGGGCGGGCCGCTTTTTTGGTAGAATTGTCGCATGAAAAACTGCCACGGAAAATCAATCCCGGGTTTTGTGGGCTTCGCGGCGGCTGCCGCGCCGGCTGCAGCCGCCCCGTACGCGGCGGACGCGCCCGCCGCCCGCGGCGATGCCGGCGGAATGGAAATGACGGCGCGTGCAGTCCGCGGACCGGGTTGCGGCAGGAAATCCTTTTGCGACAAATTCAGGATCGGAATCAAATGAAGAACGAGCGATTGGCGGCGAAACGCAGGACGGGCAGGGAGATGGCGCTGCAGATGCTGTGCCAGATAGACCAGAATCCGCTTTCGGCCGCAGACGGGGACGGAACTGTTTTCTGGGGCATGATGTCGGAGCCGGACGGCGAGGACGTGACCGAAGGGATGGCGGAGAGCGCGCGAAACGCGCAGCTGCGGAAGTTCGCTTCGGAAATGGCCATGGGCGCGTGGGAGACGCGGCACGAGCTCGACGCCGAGATTTCGGCGCACGTCAGGAATTGGAGCCTGCGCAGGTTGGGCGTGGTGGAGCGCAACGTGCTACGCCTCGGCGCGTGGGAGCTGAAGAACCGCCCCGGCGTTCCGCGCGGCACGGTCGTGAACGAAGCGATAGACATGGCGAAGTATTTCTCCAACACGAAGGCGGGCCGTTTCGTGAACGGCGTGCTGGACAAAGTCGCCGACAGGTGGCGTCCGCGCGACGGCGCGAAAGGCATAGAGACGCCGCAGGCCGCGGCGGACGCGGAGGAAGGCGCCGATGCCTGAATTCTCCGCGCAGGACGAAGTTTTCATGCGCAGGGCGGTGGAGCTGGCGTGGAAATCCGCCGGCAAGACGCGCCCGAACCCGCCGGTAGGGGCCGTGGTGGCCAAAGGCGGCAGGGTCATAGGCGAAGGCCGGCACAAGCGCGCCGGCGGCCCGCACGCCGAGGCCGCGGCGCTCGCCGCCTGCAAGCAGTCCCCGCGCGGCGCCACGGTGTACGTCACGCTCGAACCGTGCTCCACGCCCGGGCGCGTGGGCGCGTGCACGGACGCGCTCGCC
>CADCBS010000025.1 GCA_902799715.1 uncultured bacterium
CGAAATGCCATGCCGCCCACGGGGCCGCGGCGCGCCGCGCGAGACCGGGCGCCTGCGCGGAGTTGGTCGCGGACAGGCAGAATGCGAACGTCGCTATTCCCGCAGCGGCGGCCACGCCAGTGGCGGCGCAGGCGAAACGCGCCTTTCCGTTCGCGATGAATCGGGCTATCGGCACGGGAATCACTTGCATGTCTCCATGTACGCGCGCGCCACGGCGTCGGGATCTCCGCCTGTCGGCCGCGTGCCGGCGATTTTGCCGTCCTTGAGGAAATGGACTTTCCCGGCCGAGGCCGCGACGATCGGGTCGTGCGTGACGAGAAGTATCGCGCAATTCTCCGATTTGTTGAGGTCTGAAAGAAGGGCGCAGAGCGAACGCGCGGCGGCGGAATCGAGATTCCCCGTCGGTTCGTCCGCCAGGATCAAGCCGGGCTTGCGGAACAATGCGCGCGCGATTGCGGCGCGCTGGCGCTCGCCGCCGGAGATCGAGCCCGGACGCTTGTCGCGCAGCTTTTCAAGCCCGAGGGCCGATAGCAGCTCGTCCAGGCGTGCGCGGTCCGGGCGTACGCCGTCCAGCTTCGCCGGCAGGACGATGTTTTCGGCGACCGTGAGAGATTCGAGAAGGTTGAAATCCTGGAACACCACGCCGGTGCGGCGGCGGCGGAATTTCGCCGCGGCGGAATCGGAAAGCCCCGCGATCTCCGTTCCGCCTACGCGGATAGAGCCGCTGTCGGGCGCGATAAGCCCGGCGGCGAGATGCAGGAACGTGGACTTGCCGCTCCCGCTCGGCCCCATCAAGGCGTCGAACGCGCCGGTCTCCACCGAAAGCGAGAAGCCGTCAAGCACGCGGACGCGCTGCGCCCCCCTGCCGTAAGAATGCGCGACGTTCCGCGCCTCCAAAGCGTAATCCATTTTTCTTTTCCCTTTCCGCCGCGCCCCGCGGCGTCGAACCGGCAAGTCCTGCATCTACGAACGCGCGCGGAGGCGCACGGGTTCGCCTGCGCGCGGCGCGCGTCCGGTTTTTAAACGGCAGGCGCGGCTTCTTCCTTCCGGAAGCCAGCCGCGCCTGCCGTGCCATGCTCCGCGCAACCCTAGGTCTGAAGCGCAGAGTCCCGCCGGCGTATCAAGCCATCTCCAAGCGACCGCGACGGGAGCGGTTGCGGATGCGCGCTCTTGCGGATTTCTTCCGCGCCTTCACGCAAGGCTTCTCGAAATAGCGAGTTTCGCGAAGGGTCTTCAGCAGGCCCTCCTTGTCGAGTATCTTCTTGAGCCTCTTCAGGCCCCTTTCGACCGATTCGCCCTTTTTCAGGCGAAGCTGTATTGACATCTTGAATTCACCTCCTGTCGAGTTTCAACCCTTGGTGGCGTTGAAACGGGCAAGTAGTATGTCAAAACTTCCTCTCCGCGTCAACAAGGAATTTTACTTGAAAACCACTGTTTTCACAACGGGGGCGGCGGCGGGGCCGGGCTTGCGGATGAACACCATCGCGTTGCCTTCGGGGAGGTCGAGCTCGATTCGCCGTGCGTCGGCGATGACGGACACCTTTCCGTCGACCGGCCGCGGCACGCGCGCCACGAGCACGGTCTTGGGGAGGGCGGACCAGCAGCGGAGGTCGGCGGCCGTCACGGAGGCGGCAAAGGCGGCGGCGCCCGCCTGGGCGGCGCGGATGGCGAGTTTGTGCTTCCAGTCTCCCGTGTTGTCGGCGGCGATGCCGAGCGCGACCTGCGCGCTGGCCTTTACTATGACGCGCGTTATTTCGCGCGCCAGCGCCCCGCGCATGTAGACGTCGTATTCGGTCTTTATCAGTGCATCGATGTTCGCCAGCTGCTCCATCTGGACGGTTTCCGCAGGGGTCTGAACCGACCACGAGGCCGCGCCTTGCGTGCGGTAGCGCAGATACGGAAGCGCCATTCCCGCGTAAAGTACGTATCTGTTCAGATAAGGAATCAGGACCAGCGGCAGGTCGAGCCGCCACTCTTCGCGGCACGGGCACAGGCCGTCCTCGACGTATATCCAGACCTGGTTGGACGGGCGGCCTCCGCGGGTCTGCTCCCGATGGTCGCGCACTGCCGCCGCGCATCCTGGCGCCAGCGTCGCGGCGTCGCGGAGGTGGTTCAGGTCGCTGTCGCCGTTCAGCCAACGGAACACTCCCGTCAGATGCGCGGCGTAGACGTTCATGTAGTCCTTGGGCGCGAGTCTGCCCAGGTCGCCGGACGTCGCGGGGTCGAAGCCGCACTTCTCCTTGATGCTGGCGCCGAAGGACGCATCCCCCATCGCCTTCGCGACATGCCGCGAACGGTCGCCCTGCGGCGACGCTTTCTCGCGCTTCGCGTATGCATCGGCGTCCGCCTCCATCTTCTTGGCGGCGGCGTCGATGTCCTTCCTGCGGTCGTACAGCCAGTTCGCCTGGTATCGCGACGCGCGGTTCAGCTCCACGCGCGCGCCGGCGGCGTCTCCGGAGGCCATCATGTCGATCGACTTGTACAGACAGGCGAATATGCGGTCCTGTCCTCCGCCGTCGTACGAGAACTCCCGGTCGTTCGTCATCATCGCGAGCGCGCCCTCGGCGCCCTGGGCGAACACGGAGGTGGTGTCGTTCCGCGCGAAGGACTCCTCCGCCGCGTCGAACATCCGGCGGGCGCCCGCCCTGTCGTCGGCCATGTACATCGCGGAGCCGGCGAGGAGCTGCCACAGCAGCTGCGTGTCGCCGCTCTCCCCCGCCAGCTTCGAAGTCTCGGCAATCGGCTTTGCGTAGTCGCCGGCCGTGATGGCGGCTTCGTAGTCGTCCATCACGTCCTTCACGGTGCGGCATCCGGCTGCGGATGCAAGCGCGAGCGCCGCCGCGGGGATTGTCCAGCCTTTTATCGTCAAGACTTCACCAGGCGATGTTGACGATCGGGAAGAAATGCTGCGAACGCGCGAAGTTCAGCAGGCCGATCTGCACGCCGCTCAGCCGTTCCGCGTAGTTCACCACGCCGATCTGGAGCCCGCACATCTTGTCTTCGACCACGTTGACGAGCCCCGTCTGCCAGCCTGTCGCGTCGGTCGCCGAGTAGTTCCCGAAGACGTTGACGAAGAGTCCGCTTGCGCTGCGGCTTGCGGAGAACACGCCGAAGTCGAACGCCTCGGTGTCGCGGTACGCGCCCCAGCCGAGGTTGAACCGCACGCCCGTCACGTCCCAGGACGAATTCGGGAACGCCCACGGCATTAGTGTGAAGCCGACCACGGTCTTGCCGTCGTCGTAGCCGTATCCGGTCTCCGCCGTGCGCGGTGCGAACACAACGCCGGTGGCGCCCCCTGCGCTTCCGGAGTAATCGTTCGCAACGCCTGTCGCGGGCGTGACCGGCTGCGCCATCGCCGCCGTCGCGGAGGCAATCGCCGCCATCATCATGATTTTCTTCATTTCCGTTTCTCCTTTTCAGTTGTCGGATGATTTGCGAAGATTCCGTAACGATTTTCTCGCAACGGTGGTGCTTGGATTGCGCGGCGCATCCTGAATTGCGCCTTGGCGTGAAAGTGTGGCGCTGAAATTTTCGATTTTCGGTTCTTGGACGTTTCGCGTGCGCGAACTGAAGTTGATTCCGACCAGCACGACGGGGCGCTTGCCGGCGCGGTAGGCGTCCGCATAGCCCTTGTCGCGAATCTGGCGGATTGCGGCGGCGGCCGACCGATTGTACTTGAACTCGAACACGTACACGGCCTTGGGCGTCTCGATGATCGCATCGGCAGAACCGCGCGCGGTGACCACTTCCGGCCTTGGCTTCGCCCCGAGCATCTCCGCGAACAGCAGAAAATGTCTCTTGGCGTCCGCCTCGCACGAAATCTTCCATTGCGATGGAATCTGGGCGAAAAGCGTGTACAGCGTCTCGTTTACGAGGTCCGCTACGTTGCCGGACGCCAGCTGCCGCCGTCCGGACGCGACCAGAGATTCCGTGTTCGGCACGTCAAGGTGCATCATGTCGCCAATCCAGCCCTCCTCCAGGGCTGTGCGCACCTCTCTATTGGGGATGCCCAGGACAAGCCGGGTGTGCATGTTCTCGTCCGTTGACGCGGACTTGATTGTCAAATATCCCGTCTGATACAGAAGCGCTTTGTAGGGCAGCGACTCCGCATCGCACACATCCAATTCCAGCGGCGTGGCAGCGATGTCGTCCAAGCCGAACGGCGTCCTCCCCGCCGCAAGTATCCGCTCGTACACCAGCGTCGTCATCGCGGTGTTCACCCAGTAGCTGTCGAAATTCCCCGACTTGAAAAGCTGCCCCACCGAGACAGGGTTCAGGACGCGCGTCTCGGAGAACGGGGAAAACCGGTAGGAGTCGTACCAGTCGAAGATGCGCCTCAGCGTCTCGTCCCCGGCCCAACCGCGCCGTGTGGCAAGGTCGTGCACGTGCTCGCCGAAATACTGCACGAACTCCTCGCGCGTATAGCCAAGAAGCCCTGCATATTCGCCGTAGTCCATAGTCAGGTCGCTCGGCGTATTGAGCCCGGAGAAAAGCGACACTTTCGTGAACTTTGACACGCCCGTGATCATCAAGAAGCGAATGTCCGCAGACCGGCTCTTGAACTGCACGTAGAAGTCGTGCATAAGCGTCCGGGCCTTGGCGATCTCTTCGCCTTTGCCGAGGAAGCCCTGAAGCGGCACGTCGTACTCGTCCACCAGCACCACGAATTTTCCGTGCTTCGCCGCGAGCGCGCGAAGCACCGAGTTGAGGTACATTCCAACCGATGCTTCGCGCGGAACGTTCAGGCCGAAGTGCGCAGCGATTTTCCCGATATACGAAAAAAGGTTCGCTCGCAGTCCGTCAGACGTCTCGGCCCGACATTCCTGCATGTTCAGCATGATTACTGGAAATTTCCGCTTCCAGTCCCAGCCCATTCCCTCTATCTTCAACCCGCTGAAAAGCTCGCGGCGTCCCTCGAAAAGGCACTGAAGCGTCGAGAGCATCAGCGACTTGCCGAACCGACGCGGACGGGAGATGAAATATGCCGCGTCGTCCGCAAGGGCAAGCCGGGCGAGCAGGCCGGTTTTGTCAACATAGACAAAACCGCCTGCAATCAGTTCCTCGAACGAGGACTTCGCCGTCGCTATCGGCTTCAATGCCCGATGTCCTTTCTTGAACGCGACCTTATCGGGAGGTTACTTCTTCCACGGCGGCGTGACCGTGCCGCCCGGCGAGACCTGCACCGGGGACGTCGCGCCGGACTCCTCGCCGGCGGCTTCGCCTGCCTGGGAACGGCGCACGACGGCTCCGATCTCGATTTGATCGATGGGCGCGCCCTCGACGACAACGGCGTAGCTCATCTTCGGCGTGACGCGTGTTATGCGGATGCGGGCGATCAGCTCCTCCGGCGCCCCGAGCGTTTCGCCGCTCGAGACGTCCGTGATTGCCTTGCCCTGGCGAAACACGTCAAGAATCAGCCCAGGCGCGAAGTTCTTGCCTCCCTGGTTCAGCACGAGTTCGGATGCCGTTTTCGCCGTGATGCGTGGAGGATGGATGTTGTCTATGATTTCATGGCACACTTCATCCGCGGCGGCCGCGTACGCGCCGGAAAGCGCTATGTCTATCGGTCCGCCGGCGATCGCCGAATACGGGACGACAACCGTGCCGGCCCACTTGAGCTGGGACGTGGGAACCAAGACGACCTTGTATCCGATTTCCACGAACGGACCGTCCGGCACCGTCGTGACGCCAGTGTACTGGTTCTGGACTGGCACCGGCGAATTGTAGAACTTGACCGTGCCAATCACCATGTAGTCCGTCACCAGAAGCTGCTGGAAGCGCCCGAAGTCGCCCGCCGACGCGTTTTCAAGGTTGAGCCTGCCGAGCTCGGCCTGCGTTTCGGCATTGAACTCGCGATCGAGCATGGTGAAACGGCGGGTCTGCGCCATGTTCTCGTTCAGACGTCTGGCGAACTCTTCGCACGAAGGGTCTATGCCGACTTCCTGCCCGTAGACGCTGACCGACTTCGTCAGAGACCGGAACGGCATGACGACAAGCCGGCGCCTGCTGTCGGGGTGCTGCCCTACGACATACTGTCCGGGAACCTTTGCGTCAAGCTCGACGATCCAGATGTTCAGCTCGCTGTCGAAGCGTTCCTCTGTGATTTCGTAGCTGAGTACGCGGCCTTTCGTCTTTGCGCTCACAGACTGCTTGAGCGACTCGCGGATTTCGCTGACGTCCGTTTCGCCGGTCTTCGTCTTGCGGAGTTGGGCCGAGGAGTCCATGAACGCATCGCGCGAGTCTTGAAGGGATACCCCCTGAACCTGCGACGCTGCTTGTACCAATGCTTCGTAGACGGCAGTGCGGTAGTCCGCATTGCGGCCCCGGCCGTGCACCGTCTTGATGCTGTTCGGCTGCTGGAGTTGCGCGAACGCCGCCGCGCACAGAGCCGAGACGAACGACAGTATCGCTCTTTTCATGGAGTCCCCTCCTGTATGCCCGTTTGCGGACGGCTGAATCACCAGGTGGGCGTCCTGCCGTCGGTCCGCTTGCCTATTACGTACTGCTTCTGCCACCACTGGAGGCCGGTGGCTATTTCCGTGATGCGCAGCTGGAAGTAGTACTCGACCTGCTTGTCGCCGTTGTCCATGCGGATCTCGCGCTGGACGATCTTGCCGTAGAGGCTGTGCGTCGGCGCGACGAGCTGGCCGGTCTTCGCAACCGTCGCCTGGTTGAACTCTGCGTCGCCGCGCACGGAGCGGGCGCCCTGTATCATTTCGTCGCGGTTGGACGCGCTCGCCGCCATGGCGGACGTCACCATGACCTTGCCGCTGTTCATCAGCTCCTCGGTGATGTACGAGGTGAGCGTGTCGGTGTCGAAATGCTGCGGAGTGTCGTTCGCGACCCTGCCGACGGTCAGCACGTACATCTGCCCGTCCTTGCGGTCGAGCCGCCCGCTGGCGAACAGGGACTGGAGCGTGGCCGATGCCGCCTCCTGCAGGTCGCGGTAGTCGAGTCCCGCCACCCGCGGACCATTGTCGTTGTGGATGTCGATCCGCGTCGTGGGCGTGACGCATCCGGTGAATGCCGCCGCAACCGCGGCGGCGACTATGGCTGGAACCGTTCTTTTCATTTCTCGCTCCTTTCGTCGGGAAGTCTCAATATCCACGTGCAACCTGCACGTACAGGCGGAAGTCCACCGCCTCCGGCGACGGCGCCGTGGCCGTAAGGCCCGCCACGTTGCGCGCTGCGGCGGACATCGGCTGCCAGGTGGATACGACGGACGGAATCTCCGCGCCGTTGGAATCCAGCCAGACGACCTTGTACTCCATGCGCACTACGCCGTCCGTGTTGTTGGCGACGTTGGCCTGGAGTGTGTAGTGCTGCGATTTCGCCTTGGTTAGCCGCACGTCCGTCACCCAGACGCGCGAGCCGAGATCCGGCGACACCGTGACGCGGCGGTCGGCGGGCGGCGTGTGGTACGAAACGCATCCGGCGCAAACGGCGAGCGCGGACAGAAGGCAGAGCATTTTTGTTTTCATGGTGTTTCTCGTGTTTCAGGAAAAATTTTGTTGACGGAAGTATTATCTATACTTTGCGGCCGGTTGTCAAGAGCCTTGTGCCGCCGCCGCACTTTGTCGTTTAGACTTGGCGCGGGATATGGTAGACTGTCCGCGTTGTTCCAAGACAGCGGAACGAATCTACGGAGCAAAGGTGACATGACGCAGCTTGAAGCGGCGAAACAAGGGAAGATCACGGACGAAATGGCCGCGGTGGCGGCAGGCGAAGGCGTCTCCCGGGAGACTGTCCTGGCGGAGGTGGCGTCCGGGCGCATGGTGATACCGCGCAACCCGGCGCACGCCGGCTGCCGCGCGGTCGGCGTGGGCCGCGCCGTGAAGACGAAGATAAACGCGAATCTCGGGCGTTCGCCGACGAACTCCGGCGAGGCCGACGAGCTCCGCAAGCTCGAATGCGCGCTCGGGCACGGCGCCGATTTCGTGATGGACCTTTCCGTCGGCGGCGACATAGCCGCCATCCGCAAACGCATGCTCGACGCCTCCCCCGCGCCCCTCGGCACGGTGCCGGTGTACGAGACGCTGTCGCTGCTCGACGGCGACGTGCCGTCGATGGCGCCGGAATTCCTCATTGGCGTGATACGCAGGCAGGCCGAAGAGGGCGTGGACTTCATGACCCTGCACGCCGGGCTCCTTTCCGCGCACGTGGACAAGGCTATGAACCGCAGGATGGGCATCGTCTCCCGCGGCGGATCCATAATGGCGGAGTGGATGAAGAAGAACGGGCGCGAGAATCCGCTGTACGAACGCTGGGACGAGGTGATGGACATCCTCGCGGCGCACGACGTCACGGTGTCGCTGGGCGACGGGCTGCGCCCCGGATGCCTGGCCGACGCGTCCGACGCGGCGCAGTTCGCCGAACTCGACGTCCTGGGCGAACTTGTGGACCGCTGCCGCAGGCGCGGAGTGCAGGTGATGGTGGAAGGCCCCGGCCACATACCGTTCAACGAGATACGGATGAACATGGAGCGCGAGACGGAGGTCTGCCGCGGCGCTCCGTTCTACGTCCTCGGCCCCGTGGTGACGGACATCGCTCCCGGATACGACCACATCGTTGCTTCGATCGGCGCTACTGCGGCCGCGACATACGGCGCGTCGCTGCTGTGCTACGTCACGCCCGCCGAGCATCTCGGCCTCCCCGATCTCGAAGAGGTGCGCCAGGGCGTCGTGGCGTTCAAGATCGCCGCGCACGCCGGCGACGTCGCCCGCGGCCTTCCGGGCGCGCGCGATCCCGACGACAGGATGTCCGCCGCGCGCGCCGCGTTCGACTGGGACCGGCAGTTCGAGTGCGCCATCGACCCCGATGGCGCGCGCCGCCGCTGGCTGCGCACGCGCCCGGCGGACGAAGGCGAATGCCACGACGACGACCATTGCTCGATGTGCGGCAAGGCATTCTGCGCCGTGAGGACCTCCAGGCGCATCAAGAATCTCCTGGACGGAAAGGAATGAAGCGCGGCGCGAAAGGCGGCGGTTTCCTGGCGACGGTCTCCGCCGTGCCGGTGTTCCTGCTTTTCCTGCTTGCGCTGGGTCTGTTCGCCCTCGTTCCGCGCCGGTTCGCGTATTCCTTCGGCGCCGGCGCCGGACGGCTCCTCTACCCGCTCTTCCGCAAGCGGAGGCGCATCGCGATCGACAACATCCTGAAGGCCGGCGTCGCCAAGACCCCCGAAGAGGCCGACCGCATCGCCCGCGCCGCGTTCGGGCATCTGCCCGGGCACATCTGCGAGGCCATAAAGGTCCCGTCCGTCGTGAACGCCGGGAACTGGCGGGAGCATCTCGACGTTTCGGGCGGCGCGCCCGAAGCCGTCGAACTGCTGCTGGAGCGCACCGGCCGCCCGATCCTGCTCGTCTCCGCCCACCACGGCGTGTGGGAGGCCGCCACGAACGTCCTCTCCTTCACGCGGCCGATGATCGCCATCGCCAGGACCATGAACAACCCCGTCGCCGCGAGGTGGATGGAGCGCCGCCACTTCCGCGGGCCTGTCACGGTCATCGACAAAAACCGCGGGTTCACGCCGGACGTCATGCGCAAGTGGCGGGCGGAAAACGCGGCCATGACGATTTTGATGGACCAGCACGCGTCGCCGAAGCACGGCGTGAAGGTCGATTTCATGGGGCGGCCCGCCTGGACGTTCACGACCGCCGTGCGATTGGCGGCCAAGACCGGCTGCCCGATAGTCGTCGGTTCGTTCGTGCGCGTCGCGCCGTTCAAGTACAGGCTCGTGGGCGGCCCCCCCGTGGCTTTCCCGCCGGACGTGGACATGAAAGAAGGCGCGCGTATCCTGAACGCGCGCCTCGCCGACGTCATCCGCACCTGCCCGGAACAGTATCTCTGGTCGCACAGGCGCTGGCGGTAGCCTGCGCCATGCCGCCCGCGCTCTTCCGCGGGCGGCGGCGCCGGACCCTGCCGGTTCAGCCGATTACCGCAAGCGTGTCGCCTTTGGCCACGGTCGCGCCGTGCTCAACCGCGAAAGCGAGTATCTTTCCGGCGCACGGGGCTTTTATCGTGTTGAAAAGCTTCATCGCCTCCACGATGCAGATGCCGTCGCCGGCCTTCACCGAAGCGCCTTCCGCCGCGAGCTCCGGCTTGCCTGGGCCTGCGCTGCGGTAGAACGTGCCGTTCAGCGGCGCGAGCACCGGAACGCCCTTCGGCAGGGCGCCTTTCGCGGGCTCCGCGGCGGCCGGCTTCTCCGTCGCCTGCGCCTTCGCCGGCGCGGCCGCCGGCGCCGGGACGTTCGCCGGGATTTCTCCGCCCAGCGACGCGCGCACGAGCGACGCCAGCGAGCGGCCCAGGTCGGCGAACGCCTTTTCGGCGGGATCCAGCCCCGCCTGCGCCGCAGGCGCCGCCGCCTGCTCAGCCTTGCTCTCTTCCACGTCCGCCGGTATCGGATCGCGCGAGCCTTCCGGCTGGGCGCGCCACTTGAAGTATCCAAGCGCCACTTCGGGGAACATGCAGTAGGAGATGATGTCCTCCTCCGCCTTTATGTACGACGGGTCCAGCTCCGCCGCGGCCGCCGCGAGTCCCGCAGGCAGCAGATCGGCCGGGCGGCAGTCTATCGGCTTGATTTCCTTGCCCACGAGCTTCTTCTTCAGCTTGGCGTCTATCGGCGCCGGCGTGCGCCCGTAGTAGCCCGCGGCGTAGAGGCGCGTCTCCTGCGGCACTATCCCGTAGCGTTCGCCGCCCAGCACGTTCATCACCGACTGCACGCCGACGATCTGCGACGTGGGCGTGACGAGCGGCGGCCAGCCGAGGTCTTTGCGCGTGCGCGGAAGTTCCGCCAGCACTTCGTCCAGCCTGTCGAGCGCGGACTGCTGGGCGAGCTGCGACCGCAGGTTCGATATCATTCCCCCGGGGATGTTGTGCACCAGCACGCCGGCGTCCACGGGCTCGACCTTGCGCGACGACTCGGGCTGTCGCTTCCCCTTGAGCTTGCGGAAATAGGCGTTGATCTCGCCGAGCTTCGCCTTGTCGAGCGTCGAATCGAACCCTTCCGATTCGAGCACGGCGAGCATCGATTCCGCCGGCGGCTGCGACGAGAACGAGGAAAGCGTGGATATCGCCGTGTCGATGCATCCGGCGCCGGATTCGGCGGCGGCCAGATACGTCGCCGCCCCCATCCCCGAGGTCGCGTGCGTGTGCACCTGGATCGGCATGGACGGCATGGCGTCGCGCAGGGCGGACACCAGTTCGCGCGCCGCGCCGGGCGTCAGGATCCCGGCCATGTCCTTTATGCAGATGGAGTCCGCGCCGAGGTTCTCGAGCGCGCTCGCCAGTTCAACGTATTTCGCCACGGTGTGCACGGGCGACACGGTGTAGCATATCGTGCCCTGCGCGTGCCCGCCGTATTTCTTCACGGCTTTCATGGCCGTTTCCAGGTTGCGCGGGTCGTTCAGGGCGTCGAACACGCGGAAGATGTCCATGCCGTTTTCGCACGCCAGCGCCACGCACCTGTCCACCACGTCGTCGGGATAGTGCTTGTAGCCGAGCGCGTTCTGCCCGCGCAGAAGCATCTGGAGCGGCGTCTTTGTGCAGACCTGCTTTATCAGGCGCAGCCGCTCCCAGGGGTTTTCGCGCAGGAAGCGCAGGCACACGTCGAACGTCGCGCCGCCCCAGCACTCTATCGAATAGTAGCCGGCGTCGTCGATCGTCTTCGCGATCTGCAGGATGTCGTCGGTGCGCATGCGCGTGGCCCACAGCGATTGGTGGGCGTCGCGGAGCGTGGTGTCGGTGAAGCGTATCGTCCCGGCAGTCTTGGTTTTTTCTTTCATGTCTCGCCTCCGTGTCGCGCCGTGCGGCGCGCTCCGGTTCAGTTGCTGAAAAGGAACTCCATCACGTCGCCGTCCTGCGGCTCGTATTCCTTGCCCTCGCTGCGGAGCGCGCCGGACGCCCTCGCGCCCGCCGTCCCGCCGTCTTTCACGTATTCGTCGAAAGACACCACTTCGGCACGGATGAAGCCGCGCTCGAAGTCGGTGTGTATCACGCCGGCGCACCGCGGGGCCTTCCATCCCCGGCGGAACGTCCACGCGCGGACCTCCTTCGGCCCGGCCGTGAAATAGCTCGCCAGACCCAGCGTCTTGTAGGCCAGGCTTATCACGCGGTCCAGCCCGGAGCGCTCCAGCCCGTACGACGCCAGGAACTCCGCGCGCTCTTCGTCGGAAAGTCCGGCCAGGTCCGCCTCGACCTTGGCGGAGATCACGCACGTCTCGCACCCCTCGGCCTCCGCGTACGCGCGCAGCGCGGCCACGTGGGGGTTGTGCTCGCCGGTGATGTCGTCTTCGTCTACGTTGGCGCAGAAGATCACCGGCTTGTCGGTCAGGAAGTTGGACTCCTTCAGGACCGGCAGTATGGGCGAGCCTTCCTCGCGCGGGAACGACCTCACGGGCTTTCCTTCGTTCAGGTGGTCCGCGAGCGCCTGCATCGCCTCCAGGGCCGGACGTTTCTTCGGGTCGCTCTGCGCATCGCGGCGGTAGCGGTCCAGACGGCGCGAAAGCGTCTCCAGGTCGGCCAGCACGAGCTCGGTCTCGATGATGGCGGCGTCGGCCGCCGGGTCGACCGGCGCCGGCTTGTTGCCGCCTTCGGTCACGTGGATGATGTCGGGGTTCTCGAAACAGCGCACCACGTGCAGGATGGCGTTGCATTCGCGGATGTTGGAAAGGAACTTGTTGCCCAGGCCGTCGCCCTTCGACGCGCCCTTGACAAGGCCTGCGATGTCGGTGAAGTTCACCGTGGCCTTTATTATCTGCTGCGGCTTGGCGATGGCGGCCAGCGCGTCCAGGCGCGGGTCCTCCATCTCCACCACGGCGGTGTTGGGCTCGATCGTGCAGAACGGGTAGTTCTCCGCGGCGGCCTGCTGTTTTTTCGTCAATGCGTTGAAAAGCGTGGATTTGCCCACGTTGGGCAGTCCTACGATACCGACTGAAAGAGACATGGTTCCTGTTTTTCCTTTCGACGCCCGCTATTCTACCAAATTGCGCCCTGCGGGGCAATCGCCCCGCAAGGGCGGCAAACAGCCTGCAGCGGTTGCAGTTCGCCCGTCCGGCCGCGGCTATTCGCCAAACGCCACAGGGAACGACACCTTGTACTTGTAAGTCTTTTCCTTGCCGGTCTTCTCGTCTTCGTAGACGCCTGTCGCGTCCCAGAGGTAGAAGCCGTTCATCTTCGGCTCTTCGCCCTGGACGAGGATGCCCTCGAAGCTCACCTTCTTGGAGGCGTGCGCATACGTCTCCCGCTTGCCGTCCGGCTTGGTGTCGTCGTAGGCGGACATGTAGTCATACCAGAACGTGTACGAGCCCTTGAAGATACCGGTCGCCTGCGCGAACGATAGCGTAAGTGCGCCGTCGTTCGCGCCGGAGTAGTACCATTCCTTCGTCTCCTTGTCCTGCACGGGCTTCGTCGCTTTCGCGACTACAATCGCGCCCTTCCCGTTCACCGAAACGGTCGTCCCCTCCTGCCCGAGCGTGTCGGCCGCATACGCATCCGCCATGTAGGACTCGGTTGTCTTGCGGTTGTTGCCGCCGAGGTACGTCTCCTTGAACGTGTAGTACAGCACCGGCGCCTCCGTGGCGAACCGCAGCGTCTCGTAGTAGTCGCTCAGCTTCTTCGCCGTGTCGTAGTACGCGCCCGTGAACGAGGTCCAGCGCTCGAAGCCCTCGCCGTACGCACCCGTCGCCTGCGGGTTGCGGCTGGACCAGACCAGGCCGTCCCCGAGGCCGTCGATCCGCCCGCGCTCCGTGCCGAACCCGACCGGCAGATAGACGAACCCGCCTTTGTAGGCGGAGGGCGACAGGGTGAATACGGTGAAGAAATCATTGCATATGTCGTACATGAAAGGCGACGTCGCCGACAGCGCCGTGCCGTCCGCGAGTTTGCCCGCCACCTTGACGTCGCCGTTCTTGCCGACCGTCAGCGACATGTAGCCGCCGTCTTCCATCGAAAGCGTGTAGACGCCTTCCCATCCGGCGAGGACAGCTTTCGCCTCGGCGGACGTCGCCTTGTCCTTCCACATGTTGCGCCAAAGGTAGATGTACGTATCGTCGGAGCCGCCGAACCCGCCTTCGGCGGACGCGTTCACAAGCGGCTTCCCGTCCGTCTCCGGCGAAGTGCTGCCGTAGAGTCGCATTTCCACCGGCATCGTCGCCATCCCGGCCTTCGCCACGGTGTCGACGATGAAGCCTTCGCCGTCGACCGCCGCGTACGACGCCGCGGCGAACGTCCAGTTCGTGCCCGAGAGCGTGAACTTGCCGCTAATCTTGCCGCTCGCCGCGACCGTCATCGTGGCCGGGCCGAAGACGGTCGAACCGCCGTTCTCCTTGACGTAGCCCGTGAACGTGCCCGCCGCCCAGTCCGGAAGGGCCTCGGTCGCCAGCGTTATCGTCGCGGTCTCCTTCTCCTTGCCCCTTGTCGCCGTGAACGTCACGGTGAACGTCCCCGCCTTCGTCGGGACACCCGTTATCTTGCCCGTCTTCGCGTCGTACTTGAGCCCAGCAGGAAGCCCGGCGACCTTCACGGTCCAGCCGTCCTCCGGCGAGCAATCGACGAGGCCGGGGTCGAACGCCACGCCGCACGAGATCGTGCCGTAGGCGTCCGTCTCAGGCATGAGGTTCGGCAACGCGTCGCATGTGAGGTTCGGCACCACTAGCGAGAACGTCGCCGTCACGGGCTTCTTCACCGTCGCGTTCGTCGCGCTCACAGTCACTTCATAGACGCCCGGCTTCGTCGCCTTGCCGGAAATCTTCATCGTCTTCGCGTCGTACTTGAGTCCCGTCGGCAGACCTTTCACCGTCAGGTTCGGCGTAGACGCCGAAAAGACTATTTCCAACAAGGAAAGCGTAAATGAACCATCGGCTCCTGCCGTGTAAGATTCGTTCACGTCAACCAGAATTGTCGTAGTCGGAATCCAATGGGCGTAATATGCAACATCATCCGTTATAGTAACGTTTACATCAATCTTTTCGCCGTCATCTTCAGTCGTAAACCACCCGAGGAACAACTGCCCATCCCTCGTCGGCACCGGTAGGGCGCGATCATCGAGCGCGCCGCCGGACGCAACAACAATAGTGGCGTCCTCCGCCGCCAGAAAGCCGCCGTTCGCATCGAATGAAACAACATAGTGCGTTCTGTTCCAATGGGCGAAGAGCTCCAATGCCCCTGTAATGGTCACCGACTCGTCAACACAATCTCCCCCTTCTGCGTCGGTGAACCATCCGGCAAACTCGTTCAATGCCTTTGCTGGAACAGGGATGTCACCGACTACGCTTCCATGCTTCACGACAACAGCCGCTTCCCCTTCGCCGCCGTTCAGATTCAGCATTATCGTGTATTCATTTAGTTCCCACTGCGCCGTATATGTCACATTCGACGCCGGAACCGTCGCAGACACCTCTGGCTCCCACTTGACGAAAGTATACCCTTCCCTCGTCACAACTGGCGGAACAATCTCGGAAGCGTACTCCAGCTCCTTTGTCACGCCGCCATTGCCGCCATTGGCACCAAAGGCGACCGTGTATTTGTTGCGCCGCCATTCTGCAATCAACGCATGGTCTTCGTCTGCCAACAGCTCGTCCGTCGCGAGAACTGTTTTCCCGTTGTAGGTCCATCCGTCGAATGCATACCCCGTTCGCACAGGAGTGGGCAGAGCGCCGTACTCCGTCTGTTCGATGTATGTTACGAACGCATTCTCCACCGTTCCGCCGTTTGGATCGAGAAACACCCAACGCCCCTTCGTCCAATGTGCGTACAGCGTCCGGTAAACGCCCTCGATGAAAACTGTGTCCCCCGTCACTCGCAACCCGCCGACTGGCTTCGTCCACCATCCCGCGAACGTATAACCCGTCTGTACTGGCTCCGGCGGAAGCGTGAACTTGCGTTCCGAATACTGATAGGTACTCTGCACTCCCAGCGTACCGCCGTTGGAATCGAAAAGGACAAGGTACGTCGGCAAGTCCCATTGCGCGATTGGACGCCGGTTGCCCACGAGCGGCCATGCCTGCGGCAGGGAATGAGACCCCTTTGTGCCGTCCCATCCTGTCGATGTCGTCGCAACGTAAGTCGTCAGCGTCTCCGGCGTTCCGCCGAAGATGTTGCGTCCGTCATTCGCAAGTTCCGGACTGTTTCCGAGAAAATGCACGTCCGCAAGCTCGGCGCATCCCTCGAAAAGTCCATCGACAATCGCGCCGTCGCCCTCCTTGACCGTAGCCTCGCGCAGAATAGCGTAGTTGGAGAATATCTCACTCACCTTGCGCACATCGCCGCGAATACCCACACGGATGATTGAACTGTCGCCGCCGAACGCATTGACGCCGATATTCGTGACCGAACTAGGTATGTCAACCTCGCTTATGCGCCAGTCGCCGTAGAACGCCTCGTCGCCAAGTGATTCAACGCCGTATTCTATCAGCGCACCCGTGAAGCCTGTGCAGTTCTTGAACGCACGTGCACCGACGCGCTTCACACTTCCCGGCACGATCACGTTGTCGAGATACGAGCAGCCCATGAACGCCTCGTCGCCAATATCCTCCAGACTCGGCGGCAGCGTCAACGCCCGCAGTTCCGTACAACCCTTAAACGCCTTTGTACCAACATATTTCAGCACGGCATTCTCTGAGAACACCAAGTTTGTCAATGCCGTACAACCTTCCATCGCACCATTCGCTATGCCATAGATTGAATCCGCATCTGGAATCTCTCCCTCCGCATCATCTGTATAGCCAAACAACCAACCGCCATATAACTTGTATCCGCCACGCACTTCCCATTCCAAATTGGGACAGTGAACATTCAGATTGCAGTCAACACTCTTTAGTGTTGTAGGCAACGAAATGGTCTGCAGGGCTGTACAACCATAAAATGCATCATTCCTTATGTGCACCAACCCATCTGGCAGCACAATATCTGTCAACCAACTGCAACTATCAAACGCTCCGGTACCAATTTCCTTCTCATCTGTTATTTCCACGCGTCGTAAAGATACCGGTATCCAGTACGTACGGCTTTGCCGCACATCATAAAACTGCTCCACTTCGTTACCCCCATCGTATGAACTCCATCCAAATATCCAACCAAACAAGTCTTCTCCGTCACACCCGAAACGGCTTTCGCTTCCACGGCAAGAACCAACAAACGGCAAAACCATATTTGTCAGGCTACTGCAGCCGGAAAACGCTCCTACACCAATGCTCTCAACACTATCCGGCACAAAAATGTTTTTCAAATTCGAGCAATCCGCAAATGCCCTGTCGCAGATACTTTTCACCCCTACACCAATGGTTACATTTGTCAATCCGTAACAACCCACAAAAGCATGGCCACCAATTTCTTCAGCACTATCTGGGATGTTAACATCTGTGAGGCTACTGCAATCGCCAAACGCAGAATTTCCTATGCGTTTTACACTGGAGGGAATTATGACATTCGTCAAGCTACTGCACCCGTAAAACGCAGAATCAACAATATTTGTCACGTCTTCGGGGACAACGACACTTGACAGTTTTCCGATCCCAACTCCGCGCGGCAAGTATGGCGCGGACAGCCTTACGACATTGGTACAATCCCCAAACGCCCAAACACTCGTAAAGTTGGCAGGGAGCGACACATCCGTCAAACCTGTACAACCATGAAATGCATCATCGCCAATGCTTGTCACCCTATCGGGAATAAGTATTCTTGTCAGCGAACTACACCCTTGAAACGCGCGTTCTCCAATGTTAGTCAGCGTGTTTGGGATTGTCAAAGTTGTCAAACTGCCGCACCCATCAAAAGCACCCCAGCCAATGCTTCCAACATTTTTAGGGATCGGCATATTCTTTAGGTTCTTGCATCCTCTGAAAGCGCATTCTTCTATAATGGTTACACTCTTAGGGAGCAAGACTTCTTCCAAATCTTCGCATCCTTCAAAAGCATATTTTCCAATACATTGTACACCATCTGGAACTACAACACTTTTCAACCTTGCACACCCACTAAACGTTCTCTCCGGGATTCTGGAGATGACAGACGAATATGAAATGTTCGTTATGGTCGCATACGAGTCCGGGAATACATTCTGCAACCCTCTATCCAGGACAGACTGAGGCACTTTGGCATCGAGAATTTTTGGACAACTCCCAAACAATGAAACCCCGACATTGGTTACCGTTCCAGGAATTATCGCAGTTGACAGGTTTGCACACCCACTAAAAGCGTAATCTCCAATCGTCTTGACGCCATCAGGCATGAAAGCCGATTCCAGTTTTGCGCACCCACTAAATGCACTTCTGCCTATGGAGAAAACTCCAGCGGGGATTGCTATGCTCGTAATGTTTGTACATCCTACAAATGCACAATCACAGACGTTTGTCGAACCAGGAGAAATTGTTATTTCTTCAACGAATTTCCCATACCCCGTCATTCCGATATGCCCCGGCACAACCACACTTCTCAATGCATTACAACCGTTGAACCAACCATAAGGCTTACTCTTAACGCTACTCGGAATTGTCACAGTTTCAAGATTAGTACACCCCGCGAAAGCATATTCACCAATGGTTTCAACCCCATCTGGGACTTCAATACCGCCTAAGCCAATGCAACGCTCAAAAGCGTAATCACCAATAATTTTGAGACCTTGAGGCATAACAATATCATTGAGTGCACTACAATCTCTGAATGCTGCTCCGCCGACTTTTACAATACTGTTGGGAACTATCACCGTTTCAAGGGCCGTACATCTTTCAAAAGCACATCCTCCAATGGTATTTACTCCTTCTGGAATCTCAATACGTCTCAAGCCTGTGCAATTTGCGAACCCCCAGATATTCGTTGCTCCATAAGGAATCATTATGGTTGTCAATTGTTCTCTCGGCATTGATCCAGGGACGCAATAAGCAGTCAGTCTTGTCACATTTGTGCATCCATGAAAAGCAAGATCATCAATTGTCGTGACGCCTGCGGATATTGTCACATTGGTCAGTTCGAAACAGTACGTGAACGCACTCCCAATACTTTTCACGCCATCTGCTATGGCAACATCCTTCAATCGAGGACATTTATCGAATGCGCCATCTGCAATTCCTCGAACGCCAACAAGTTCCAATTTTGAATCAAGAGCATCCGTGTAGCCGACAACCCATCCGTCAACTATCTTCACACCGGAAATCGTCACCGTATCTATGAGCGCGTCACATCCGTCAAATGCATAAGACTCGATGCTCGTTACAGAACTCGGAATAGATACGCCTGTCAAACCGCTACAGCCGTAAAACGCTGAATTACGGACTTTCGTCACTGGACTACCGCCAAGTGTAGATGGAATTGTGACAGTGCCCGTGGCAGACTCAACGCCAGCGACTTCTGCACCGCTGCCATAGTTCCAATACGTCCACGTGTAGCCGCCGACCGTTTCCGTCTCGGCCCACACGCCAAACGATGCAGCATGCACCGCTGCAACCATCATCATCAGTTTCTTTGTCATTTCACGTGTCCTTTCAAATCGTTATCCCTTGCGGCGCGATGGGGTCATCGCGCCCTACCGTTCTTCATTTCAGCAAATTTCGGTTGTCTACTTGCGACAGGACGCGCATCTGGTGGATGGCGATTTCGTTGAGGCGTTTAAGGCGTTGCGGCTGATGGATGCCGTCATTAATCATCACCGCGTTGATGTTCTCCATGTTGGAGATGCAGATG
Organism: uncultured bacterium; assembly: GCA_902799715.1. GTDB lineage: Bacteria > Verrucomicrobiota > Kiritimatiellia > RFP12 > UBA1067 > CADCBS01. The sequence continues at coordinate 19,672 of CADCBS010000025.1, forward strand.
AGCTGGTTGATTGTCGCGTAGTCGCGCTGGTTGCCCTTTAGCGTCGGATTCTCACGCTGCCACTGCTGGTGTGTTTTGCCAAACAGCGCGACATTCAGCACATCTGCTTCGTTGGCGTAGATGATGTTCATCTGAGCGCGCGAAACAGCAGGCGGAATCAGATTATTCTGTATTGCGTCCGTATGGATGCGATAGTTGATCTTCGCCAGCTCCCGCTTCGCCGACCAGCCAAGCTGCCTTTGTTCATCCGCCTTCAAACGCTGGTAGTCACGGATCAAATACAACTTGAATTTCGGCGACACCCATGACGCAAACTCAAACGCCAAATCCTTCTGCGCATACGTTCCGCCATACCGTCCCGCTTTCGCCACAATTCCGCGCGCATTCGTCCTTTCAATCCACTGTTTGACCGACAGCAGGAACCTGTTTGTCCCGGCTTCCGCCATAATTCCCCCGAATTCGGGGGAATTAAAATCAGGGTTGTACATCTCCTCCCAGATGCCGAGAAACTCGATTGTATTCTTGTTGCGGAGCCATTTTTCAATCAATGCCGAGCCGTTCTCAACCTCCCGAACCATGTCAGTAAGGGAAATGTAGTCTTCGCCGCCAATCTTGATGACGGATATCTCAACATTCTCAACTTTGATTTTAGGCATGGTGTCCAACGCTCCTTTTGATTATACCAAATTATCCGCCCTGCCTCTGACATTCCGATACGTCCATGTGTAGCCGCCGACCGTCTCCGTATCGGCCCACGCGCCAAACGCCGCGACAAGCGCCGCAACCATCATCATCAGTTTCTTTTTCATTTCGTTGTTTCCTTCAAATCGTTTTCCTTGCGGCGCGATGGGGTCATCGCGCCCTACCGTTCCGCCTCATTTCACGACCTCCCAATGGCCGGTCTGCTTGTTGCCCTCACGACGGATAACTCCCTTTTGCACAAGTGTACCAATCGCCGTGTTGATGGTATCTTTATTGAGGCCAAGTCTGGCCACCATCCCTCGATAGGTAAGAAACGCATCTTGCCTCAAAGCTTCATAAACTTGACGACATGACGACGGCAAATCAGACCATGCAATTGGTCGGGTCTTGGCCGGATCTTGGTCGGGTCTTGGTCGGGTCTTGGTCGGGTCTTGGGTCGCCTTGGGGCACTTTTGGGGCACCTTGGGCCGATTCTTGGGCACTCTTGGGCCGATTGGCCGTGCTTTGGCCGGAATCCGTGTAAGCAGTAACCTTGACCCGGTCAGGATCGTATTCCTCCGAGATGACAGGTTCAGGAAGGCTGTATTTCTTCCAGTGTCCGTAAAGATCGGCAAGGCCCATGCCGGAGCGTTCGCCAATGTCGACGAGGGCGAAGATGTTGAAGATGTGCGAATTGCGTGCATCGCTGGTCCCGCCCTCAACGGCAACCGCCTTGTTGACGCGGAATACGCCAGGATTGGAGAAGCTGATCGTCTCCGCCTGTTTCTCGATAACGATGCCGCGGCGACCATGATAGTCGGCATGGATAAGCGCGTTCGCCAGCAACTCACGCAGAGATTTGTGTATCTCGTTCTCCTCCACGCGCAGGCCCTCGGAATCTATCTCAAACGGCACCTTTACATGCGAGGTGATGCGATCATAGACCATCAGGTAGAAGTCGTAGATGTTGCCGCTCCACGTCGCGTCATGCGCGGCGACGCGATCCGTCCAGCGCGTATCGGTGGAAAGTCTTTCGCGATAGTCGAGAAAGAAATCTGGAAGGATATCCATGATCTGTCCGAACTCGGCAAAGCATACAAGTCCGGCAAGATTGGGATGCACCTTGCCGTCCTCGCCGCGTCTTGCAGCACGAATGCGCACAAGGAATTCCTCATCAGGCAAATCGTTCCAGATGTGCCCAGGTTTCTTGGACTTGAACCGATTGCGATAGCTACGGATGGTTTTGGAGCACAAATCGTCTACCGTCAACTCGTCAAGCAGACATGCATCGGCCGTCTCAACGCAGGCATCCCGCAACATGGCCTTCACAGACTCGCGCGGGCAGTGATAATCTCCCTCGCCATTGCGCCGAAAACTGCCGCTGAACATGTCCTTTCCGATGTAAACAGGGCGATCCTGGCGATCCGCCCGCGGCACATCTATCACGACCACATCGCGACCCTCCCATTAAACGGCCATAAACTTGCCACCTAAGAGGGTGGGTTTTTCGCAGTTATGGAGGCAGGGCGTCATGCGGTAATTCCCAGTTGCTCCCTTAGCCTCTTGCCAGAAGCACGAGCGCGTTCTGCCAGCTCCTCAAGGCTCATATCCTTGTAGAGATGCGTCTTGCGCCATTCGGTATAATCGCCGGCGCCACGGTTCATCAACATGATGAACCGCTCGGCATCAACGTCGCCCAATGCCTTGGATAGGGCCTCAAAACCCTTTATGCAAATGTCTTGTTCATTGATCTTCATCCTGGACCTCCACAGCAAATTCAACAGGATTGGCAACCCTCGTAAGGCCATGTTGCCGCGCACGAACCGAAGCCCCAAAGCTTTTCGGCCTTGTGCCTTCTTGCGATAGCGTAGATCTCGTCACGCTTCGCGCGTATCTCGTCCAGCATGCACATAAGAAAACGTCGATATTATACCATATTCTCCGCCATTGCGGCGGCAAGAAACATTGCGATTCCCCCGAAGGCCGTGGACCCGCGAATGGTGCATGTCCGGGGGCGGCGGGGGCGGCCGGGCGGTTTGCGGACGGGGATCGCGGAGCCGCCGCGACATTCCCGATCGCGCCTGTCACGGCCGCGCCGGACTTGGCACGGCGTTCACGAACTCTTCCACGGCGCGCCGGAAGGCGGAAAAGTCGAATGCGTTGTTGACAGCGCCGCGGAAGCCGTAGGGCGCGGCTATGCGACGGATGTCTTTTTCGCCCGCGGCGCCCGAATCGCGCAGGATCAGCATCTTCTCCGCCGCGACCACTCCGGACCGCAGCGCGATCAGGCGCGCGGAAAGCTCCCCTCCGGGATATATCAGGAACGTGTCGCCCGGAACGAGCTGCGATTCGGTTTTGTACGAGGCGTTTTTGTAGGGATCCGCCGGCCACGAATTCGCCGCCCAGCGCAGGAAGCCGTCGAATCCGGCCATGACCGGATACGCGCCGAGCCAGAAGCCTTCGGCGGACGGGCTGTGCATGAACGTGTTCGGATGCGCCGCGGAAAAACAGACGTAGAACGTCGTCTTGCAGCCTTTTTTCCGGCGCGGCTCGAGTTCCGGCAGAAAGTCTTTGCGCAGATGTATCAGCCCCTGGCAGAAATTCTCGATCTTGATGCCCTTGAACGCGGACGGCTTCGTCTTGCCGCAGATCGCGATTTTCATGCCGGGCGCCTTTGCCTGGATCAGTTCCGAGATTTTCCGCACATCCTCCGGGCTGCGTTCGTCCATCGCGATGTAGACGTCGTCGAACCATCCTTTCGCCTTGAGGTGCGCGGCGAAATCCACGAGGAACGGCCCCCAGTAGCCGTCGAACTCAGGCGTGCCGGGCCGCTTCCTTTCGCGGCGGGAAGTGCCGTCTTCCTCCTTCCACGTCATCATGTACCGCCATGGGCACATCGAATAGCATGCAATGTCCGGCCCGAGCCCGCACTTGCGCCCGAACTCGACGTATTCGTCGAACAGGGTATAGTCGAACGCCCACGATCCGTCAGCCTTCCTGACGCGGCCGATCATCGAATAGTATCCGTCGTAGCACTGGTGGTTCCACGGAAGGTCGAGAAGCGTCACGGTAAGCGCCTTGCAGCCGCAATCCGCGAGTGCGCGCCACACTGGCTCCATCTTCGCGTAGTGCTCTTTCGAGAAAGGCTCGACGCCGTGGAAGCGCGCGACCGCCCACGGATGCTGCCACAGGTCGAGGAAGTATCTCCACTCCTTCGCCGGAGGCAAGACCCTGTCGACGACCGTCAGCGAGAAGGCGTCCTGGGGGCCTTGCGGCCTGCCTATCGGCAGAAGCGTCTTTCCCGGTTTTGCGTCGCGCCCCGCTTCGATTTTCAGCATCGCCGGCTTCGCCTTGTCCCCCGGACGCCATTCCCTGCAGACGTCCGGCGACCGCCCTTTGCCCGTGATTCTGCGGATCGACTTCCCTTTTTTGTTTTTGGCGGGTTCGGACAAATCGTATTCTACTTCGTCGAACCGGATAAGCGTAAGCGAAACGCCCCCGCCCGCTTTGCGCCCGTAAAGGGACGCCGCGGAGTCCCGCAGCGTTTCGGGGATTTCGACATACGCGGTTTCGCCGCGCCAGACGGCGGCTTCGAACGAGCCGCCCTTCAGTTGCGATTCGTCTACCGTCGCAGGGTCCTTGAAAAGCCCGGCGAGCGGAAGTTTATGCGCACGCGCCAACTCGACCGCGGCCTTGGCGTAGAAGAACGCGCCGCTGTCGCGGACGTGCGCGGCGTCATGCTTGCCTTTCGGGTAGTTTGCGTATTCGCCCGGCTCCACGGACATGTAGAGGCTCTTCGCTTTTCCGGGCCCCATTTCCGGCAGATGCTCCACCGCATAGCGGTTCAGGTCGAGAAGCGGCGCGCCGGTTTCCGCCGCGACCTCGCGCATCGCCGCGACATACGGTCCCAGCCCCGCCGCGCCGCCGTCCACCGTCATCGCCGCGCCTTTTGCGCCGAATCCGCTTGAATGCACGATCGACGTGGCGAATGCGATGTTCGCGCCCTTCGCTTTCGCGTCGGCGGCGAACCCCCGGAGAAACGCCTTGTATTCGTCGACGGTGGAGTAGTCGTTCTTCGGCGGCTTGTTCCGGCGCCGGTTCATGTCGTTGTGCCCGAACGAGACTATCGCCCAGTCGCCGGGCTTCAGCATGGAGGCGATGCATTTCTCCCAGCGGCCCGACTCGCGGAACCGCCGGGCGCTCCATCCGCTGCGCGCGCAGTTGTGGAGCGCCGCCGGATCCTTCATGAACGCCCTGAGCGCCTGCCCCCATCCGTACTGCGGCCATTCGTCCGGCCTGTATTCGGCCATGATGGAATCGCCGGCCATGAAGAGCCGTGGGCCCGCCGCGGACGCCGCCGCGGCGAGAACGAGAGATGCCGCGAGAAGTTTTTTGATTGGATTGGGCATGTCGTGGTTCCCTCCATTTGAGCAACATGGATATTATATCTTAAATCCCGCGTTCGCGGCGATATTGTTTCAAAACTGACGGAAAAGTGCAATATGTAGTGGAACACCCCGGAAAGGCGTTCTGTCTGGGTGGAGACAGAGGTTGAAACGAGAGAAGGACCGGTTGAGGAAGGCAAAGG
>CADCBS010000026.1:0-15058 GCA_902799715.1 uncultured bacterium
GCCCGCCGGCGCGACGGCGCGTTCGCCGCCGCGGCCGCCGGCCTTCCGCCCGCGCGCGTCGCGGAGTTCGCGTCCGGCCCTTCCGCCGCCCCGTTCCCGCGCGCGTTCCCGCGCAGCCCGTTCATACCGGAAGACCCGGCGGGGCGGCGCGCGTTCGCGGAAAAGGCGCTTTCCATGCAGGCGCGCGGGCTCGCGGCGCGCATGAGGTCCATCGGCTGCAAAAACGCCGTGATAGGGATTTCCGGCGGGCTGGACTCCGCGCTGGCGCTTCTCGCCGCGCGGCGCGCGTTCGAGCTTCTGGGCCTGCCGGCAGACGGCATCCGCGCGATCACCATGCCGGGGTTCGGGACCACCGGGCGCACGCGCTCGAACGCCGGCGCGCTGTGCGAGGCGCTGGGGATCGCGATGGACGTCGTCGACATCGCGCCCGCCGCCGCCGCGCACCTGCGCGACATAGGCCACCCGGGCGACACGCTCGACGCCGCCTACGAAAACTGCCAGGCGCGCGAACGCACCCAGGTGCTGATGGACCGCGCGAACATGTCGGGCGGCATCGTGGTGGGCACCGGCGACATGAGCGAGGCCGCGCTCGGCTGGTGCACGTACAACGGCGACCACATGTCGATGTACGCCGTGAACGCCGGCGTGCCGAAGACCATGGTGCGGCTCGAGGTTTCCGAAGCCGCCGCCGCGCTCGAAGCGGCCGGCAACGCCAAGGCCGCCGCCGCGCTGCGCGACATCGTGGACACGCCCGTGTCGCCAGAGCTGCTGCCCGCGGGGGAGGACGGCGCGATCGCGCAGAAGACCGAGGATTCCGTAGGCCCCTACGAGCTGCACGACTTCTTCCTGTGGCACCTTCTCGAGCGCGGCGCCGGGCGCGCGAAAATCGCGTTCGCGGCGAAGGCCGCGTTCGCCGGCAGGCATTCCGCCGCAGAGACCGACCGCTGGCTCGGCGTGTTCTTCAAGCGTTTCTTCTCGCAGCAGTTCAAGCGGTCGTGCTCGCCGGACGGCCCGCAGGTGCTGCCGTTCGGCCTGTCGCCCCGCGGCGGGCTCGCCATGCCGTCGGACGCCTCGCCCGCGGCGTTTTCCTGAAAGGATCGAAGTGGACCTCGCAGACCTGGAAAAGCGGTACCGCGCGTACGTGGACGCATACCGCGGCGCGGACGGACGCCTGCCGCTTATGATGGAGCTGAAGCTCGTGCACACGTTCAAGGTGGCGGAGAACTCCCGCGAAATCGCGCGCGGCGAGGGATTCTCCCCGCACGAGACGGAGCTGGCGCTGGCCGCCGCGATCCTGCACGACGCCGGACGCTACGAACAGTTGAAGAAGTACGGCACTTTCCGCGACTCCGACAGCGTGGACCACGCGGCCTTCTCGCGCAAGGTGGCCGAAGAGCAGGGCTGGACCGCGGCCTGGACGCCGGAGGACCGCCGCACGGTGCTGGAGGCCGTGCTGCACCACAACAAGCGCGACGTTCCGCCGGACCTTTCCCCCGCCGAGGCGAAGATCGCCCATTCCGTGCGCGACGCCGACAAGCTTGACATCTTCCGCGTGACGGAGGAGCGCGCCGCCGACGGCGACTGGCGCAACGGCGCGAGCACGGCGTTCTGGGGACTGGCCCCGGCGGAAAGGCCGTCGCCGGAGATAGTGGCGGCGATCCTCGAATCGCGCCCGGCCGACTACCGCCACGTGCGCTCGCTGCCGGACTTCGTGATCCTGCAGGCGGGCTGGATGTCGTCCGGCCTGCATTTCGCCACGTCGCGCCGCCTGTGCGCGCGGCGCGGGCACCTGGAATTCCGCGAAAGGTTCCTGCGCGAGATAACCGGACCTTCCGGCCGCGCGGACGTGGACGCCGTGTGCGCCAAGGCCGCGGAGGCCCTTGCCGCGGCGGAGCGCGAAGCGCGATGATCGACCTGCACGTGCATTCCACCGCGAGCGACGGCACCCTGCGCCCGGCGGAGATCGCGCGCATGGGCGCGGACTGCCTTGCGCTGGCGCTGACCGACCACGACACGCTCGCCGGCGCGGCGGAGTTCCTGGCGGAGCCGGACTGCCGCGCGATACGACTCGCCGGCGTGGAGCTTTCGGTCGCGTCCGATCCCGGCTACGGGCACTTCCACCTGCTCGGGCTGGGCGTGGACCCCGCGGACCCCGTCCTGCGCGCGCTGCTCGAAAAGGCCGCGCGCGGGCGCGACTGCCGCAACCCGGCGATCGTGGCGAAACTCCGCGCGCTCGGCGTGGACGTGACGATGGACGACGTGGCCGCGGAATCCACCGGCGGAATGGTGGCGCGCCCGCACATCGCCCGCGCGCTCGTACGCAAGGGCTTCGCCGCGAGCGTGCAGGACGCCTTCCGGCGCTACCTCGCCGCGGACGCGCCCGCGTACGTGCCGCGCTGGCGCCCGCCGCCGGCCGACGCCTTCGCGGCGGTGCACGCGGCCGGCGGCGCAGCCGTGATGGCGCACCCGCGCCTGTGGACGTCCGACCCCGCGGCCCTGCGGTCCGGCCTCGCGAAGCTGAAGGACGAAGGCCTCGACGGGCTGGAGGTCTTCTATTCCGCGAACACCGTGGACGAAACGCGCATGCACATCGCCGCCGCCCGCGATCTCGGGCTGGCCATGACGGCGGGCAGCGACTTCCACGGCGACAACAAGCCCGGCGTGCGTTTCGGCATGGACGTGCCGGACGAAAAGGCTTTCATCGCACCTCTCCTCGAAAGGCTCGGCAATAAGTGAAGATATACGTGGCCACGCACAACGCGCACAAGATTTCCGAAATGGCGGCCATCCTGCCAAAAGGGACGGAACTGGTCCCCGACGACCCCGGCGTGGAGGAGACCGGCGAGACCTTCGAGGAGAACGCCCTCCTGAAGGCGCGCGCCACGGCGCGCCGCCATCCGGGCGAATGGACGCTGGCCGACGATTCCGGCCTCGAGACGGCCGCGCTGGGCGGCGCCCCGGGCGTGCGCTCCGCGCGCTTCGCCGGCGAACCGGTCTCGACGGCGCGCAACAACGCGAAGCTCCTGGCGGAGCTGGCCGGCGCGGCCGACCGGAGCGCGCGCTTCCGCTGCTGCATCGCGCTCGTCGCGCCGGACGGCACGGAGAGCGTGGTGCAGGGCGTGTGCCCCGGGCGCATCGCCGAAAGCGCCTCCGGCGCGGAGGGCTTCGGGTACGATCCGCTTTTCGTCCCGGACGGGCGCGACAGGACTTTCGCCGAGCTGGGCCCGGACGAAAAGAACGCGATTTCGCACCGCGGCGCGGCCCTGCGCGCCGCAGGAAAGGTGCTGTTCCCGTGATGCGCGCCGCGACAGCGGCGGCCGCCGCCGCAATACTCGCGCTCGCGCCGTGCGCGCACGGCGCGAGCGCCGCGCCCGGCAGGCCGTCCGTGGCCTTCCCGCCCGCCAACGCGCGCCTGCCCGCCGTCACGCAGTGCTACGTGATCGGCGCCGCGCCGCCCGGCGCCACCAACGTATGGGTGGACGGAACGTCCGTGGCGGTCTACCGCACCGGCGCGTTCCTTGCGATGGTGGACACCGTGCCGGGCGAAACGAACACGCTTTCCGTGGCCTGCGACGGCGGGCCCGCGCTCGTGCGCAGGTTCTTCGTGGCCGCCCCGCCGCCGCCCGGGACGCAGGCGCAGCCGCCGCCCGCGCCTTTCACCGACCCCGATTCCGATCCGCGCGTGAAAAAGCCCTGGACGGCGTGGAAGGCGAAGCCCAACCTTTTCCCCAACCGCGTGCAGCCCGAGCCGGGCAACGGCCGCGAAATCGCCCACCTGCCGGGCGGCTTCGCCGTGCAGGGCGCCGAAATCTCGGAGCCGGCCGGATACGTGTGCGTGTGGCTCGGCGGCCGGTCCGGGTTCGTTCCGCGCGCGAGGCTCGAACCCGCGAAAGGCGAAATCCCGCCGCGCGACACGCCCGCGCCGGACGTCTCGCAGGGGTTCGCCGCCTGTCCGCAGGGCAGGAAGGCCGCGGAGATCCGCGTGCTTGTGGATCCCGGCCACGGCGGCCCCGACACCGGCGCGCTTTCGCCCCACGGCTGGTGCGAAAAGACGGCCAACCTGCTCCAGGCGCTCGAAACGGCGAAGGCCCTGCGCGAGGCGGGCTTCGACGTGCGCATGACGCGCGACGGCGACTCGTTCCCCGCCCTGTACGACCGCCCGCACGACGCGTTCGCCTGGCATGCCGACGCTTTCGTGTCGATCCACCACAATTCCACGCCGCCTAACAAGAATCCCTCCAAGGAGCGCTACACCGCCACGTTCGCGTACAACGAGCGCGGCATGGCGCTCGCGGCCGCGGTGCAGAAGCGCGTGGCCGCCGCCCTGCCGGACGTGCCGGACCGCGGCGCGCTCGAGAAGTCCCTCGCCGTGTGCAGGAACCCCGCCGTGCCGTCGTGCCTGGTGGAGGTGGATTTCATAAGCTGCCCGGAAGGCGAAGAGGCGGTGTTCGGCGACATCGGGCGCCGCCGCCGCGTGGCGGAGGCGATCGCCGCCGGGATAAAGGACTGGGCCGGGCTGTGACGGAACGGGGCTGCCAAGACGGCGCGGGCGCCGGCGCGCCCGCCGCCATGCGCTCCGCCGCGCTTTCCCGCGCGGAGCTGATGCTCGGCTCCGCCGCGATGGACGCGCTGCGCCGCACGCGCGTCGCCGTTTTCGGCCTCGGCGGCGTGGGCGGCTGGTGCGCCGAATCGCTGGCGCGCACCGGCGTGGGCGCGATGATGCTGGTGGATTCCGACAGGATATGCGTCACGAACGTGAACCGCCAGGCGATGGCCACCATGAAGACCGTGGGCCAGGTCAAGGCGCAGGCGCTCGCGGAGCGCCTGCGCGACATCGCCCCCGGCGTCGCACTCGACGTCAGGCAGCGCATCTACTGCGCCGCCACGGCCGCGGAGTTCGACCTTTCAGCGTACGACTACGTGATCGACGCCATAGACTCGCTCGAAAACAAGGCGCTTCTGATCCGCCACGCGCTTTCGGTCCCGTCCGCAACGCTGTTCGCCTCGATGGGCGCGGCGCTGAAGATGGATCCTTTCCTGATCCGCCAGTCGGACTTCCGCAAGGTGGAGGGCGACGGGCTGGCGCGCGCCCTGAGACGCAAGTTCCGCGAGACGGGCGGCATCCCGGAGCGCCCGTTCAGATGCGTGTGGTCGCCAGAGCGGCGCGAAAACAAAGGCGCGCCCGCGGCCGGCTGCGGCCTGGGCGCGTGCGTCTGCCCGAAGGGCGCGGGCCCGGGCGATCCGTCCCTCGCGGACCATGAATGGTGCTCTCTGAAGGCCCGCATAAACGGCACGGTCGCGCACACCACCGCCATGTTCGGCTTCGCCCTGGCGGGCATGGTCGTGGCCGACGTGGAGCGGAAGGTTTCATGCCCGGGGGGCGGAGCCGCTCTTGCGGCTAAATAGCCGCTCTGATATACTGAAGGTTTTATGCCCGGGCGGCGGATCCCCCGGCGCGGACGCGGATATCGTGTAAAGGAGCCGGCGGCCGCGCCGCCGGCCCGGACGGAAAAACGGAATATAACCGAAAGGATGCGCTGCATGCACGTCACAAGAAGGAAATTCATCCTGGCCGCGGGAGCGGCGGCCCTGCCCGTCGCGGGCTTCCCCGCGATCCTCAAGCGGCGCAGGCCGAACGAAATGCTTTCGCACGCCGCGATCGGCTGCGCCAACCAGGCCGCCGCCGACCTGCGCGACCTCGCGTCGCACCGCGACCTGAACGTCACCGCGGTCTGCGACGTGGATTCGCGCTTTCTCGCCGCCGCGCGCAGGCGCTACCCGCACGCGCGGTTCTACCGCGACGCCTTCGAGATGTTCGCCGACCTCGGCGACAAGATCGACTCGGTGAACGTCTCCACCCCGGACCACACGCACGCGCAGTACATCGTCGAGGCGCTGGAACGCGGGCTGAACGTCTATGCGCAGAAGCCACTCTGCCACGACCTCGGCGAGTGCAGGCGCATAGAGAAGCTCGCCGCCGCGAAGAAGGCCGTCACGCAGCTCGGGACCCAGATCGCCGCATGGGAGTGCGACAGGCGCACCGTGGCCGCGATCCGCACGGGCGCGATCGGCGAAATCCGCCACGTGTGGCTGTTCTCGACCAGGCGGGACCTGCCGCCGCACGGGTACTTCCGCTGGCCGCTCCCGGAATCGCCCGTTCCGGACACGCTCGACTGGAAGCTCTGGCTCGGCCCGGCGAAGCACCGCCCGTACGCGGCGGGCGCCTACCACCCGCTGAACTGGCGCAAGTGGCGCGACTTCGGGACTTCCTGGCTCGGCGACCTGGGCCTGCACTTGATGAGCCCCGTGTGGCTCGGCATGGAGCTTGGCGCCGCAAGCCCTTCGACCGTGACCGCGGAAGTCTCCGACGACCGCTGGACGCCGGAGCAGCGCGCGCAGTTCTGGCCGTCGATGTCGCACGTGACGTGGACCTTCCCCGGCGTGAAGGCGAGCGGCGGCAAGCCGTTCGAAGTGGAATGGTGCGACGGCTTCGGCAACGTCGCCTTCCGGCTTGAGCCGAAGTTCATGCCCCCTGCGTTCCTCCAGGACGTCGCGGCGCTCACGCCCATGAAACGCCTCCCGCCGCAGGGCCGCGCGATCGAAGGCTCCAGAGGCTGGATCCTTTCCACGCACTTCGACGCGGAACCGTGTTTCGTGATGAAGGACGGCTCGCGCCCGCCCGCCCTGCCGATGGTCGGCGCGGCGCCTTCGCACTACCACGAATACGTGGACGCCTGCCTCGGCTCCGGCCGCACGCAAAACCCGTTCTCGATGGCAGGCCGGCTCACCGAATGGGGCTTCATGGGCAATCTCGCCCAGCTCCGCCCCGGCGAAAAAATCGATTGCGCAAAACTCCTCGAGGAATCCGTCAAATGAACAAGAAGCTCGGACCAGTTCTCGCCGCGGCCGCGATCGCGGCCCTGCCTTCCTTCGCCGAACCTTCGGGAGACCGCCCCGACGCCGCGCACGCCTGGGCCGTGCACGACCCCAACAGGCCAGACCCGCCGAAAGTCGCGGCGGAACCAGGCCGCCCGCCCGCCGACGCCGCGGTGCTGTTCGACGGCACGGCCGGAAGCCTTCTCGCGAACTGGACGGACGGCAAGGGCGGGCCGGTGCGCTGGACCGTCGCGGACGGCGCGCTGACATGCGTGCCCGGCGCGGGCGGCGCCACCACGAAGGAGGCGTTCGGCGACTGCCAGCTGCATCTCGAATGGCGGATCTCCGGCGACAGCGATCCGAACCTCGGCAACTCGGGCGTGATGTTCCTCGACGGCCAATACGAGATACAGATCCTAGACTCTTCCGCCGTCGAACCTTCCCGCTCGCCGTGGAAGGCCGCCAACTACGCCGACGGACAGGCCGGCGCAGTCTACGGGCAGAACCCGCCTGCCGTCCAGCCATGCCGCAGGCCCGGCGAGTGGCAGACCTACGACATCGTGTTCCATCCGCCGCTCTACGACGGCAAGCGCCTCGTGGACCCCGGCTCGGCCACGGTGTTCTTCAACGGCGTGCTCGTGCAGGACTGCTTTCCGTTCCAGGGGCGCACGGGCTGGTGCCGGCGTCTTCCCCACGCGGACAGGTCCTCGGGCGGAATCATGCTCCAGAACCACGGCAGCCCCGTTTCCTTCCGCAACATCTGGGTCAGGAGGATACCTTCCCGCTTCGCCTGCACGGTGGACGGCGGCCCCGGGCTGAAGATGGGCGACGTCGCGGCGCTCCGGCGCAGGCTCGCCGGCGAATCGCTCGCGCTCGCGGAAAAGACCGCCGACCCCGCCGAGAAATACATCCGCCTGTGGGAGGCCTTCTGCTACGAGCCGGACCGCGAAACGGCCGCGAAGATCAGGGCGGCCGAAGGGCCGTGCATCGCGGCGTACAAGGGCCGGAAAGGCTCGATGGCCGACAAGGAGCGCAGGGCCGCCTTCGCCCGCTTCGTGAAGATGCTCGTCGCGGGCAAGTGGATTCCGCGCAATTCGCCAGTAAGGAAGGCGCTGTAAAAGAGTCCTTGCAAAATCGCCCGGGATAAGGGATAATTTACATGTCTTGACGGTGGGGGATGCAGGGAATGTAACTCGAAAAGGATCGTTCAGCATGAAAACCGGCTGTTGCGGGATCGCAGGGGTTTGTGGAACCTTGAAAACAAAAGCCATGCGTTCCGTGTTTCGCGCCATCGTCGCGGTGGCCGCCGTTCTGTCCGCCGACTTTGCAAATGCCGCCGCATTCAACATGCTTTCATGCTGCCCCGGCGAGGACTGCGCCCGCCAGGCGCGCTTCGTCTGGCATTCCGACAGCGGCGACTGCACTCTCTGGTACGCCAAGGCGTCCGCGCCCGGTTCGGCCGTCGAGGCGCCTTGCACGAGCGTGAAAAAGCCGGTGGCGTTCAGGTCGAGCGACGTTTCCTACTACAAATGCACGGCGGAAATCTCCGGTCTCGAACCCGGGACGGAATACATCTACTTCGTGAAATCGGGAAGTTCGCAGTCGCCAGTCCAGAAGTTCAAGACGGCGGGGACTTCCGGCAGCTACAATTTCCTGTGGCTCAGCGACGTACATTCGCACCCCGACAATCCGGGGAAGATGGATACGGTCGAGCTTTTGCGCAAGGACGCCGAGGCGCGCACCGCGTCCTCGGGCGGGATCGATTTCGTCCTCTTCTCGGGCGACGCGGTGAAGTACGGTTCCCGCTACGACAACTGGCAGCAGTGGAACGGCTCGCCCTCCGTCACGAACTACACCTTCGCCATGATTCCCGGCAACAAGGAATACTACTACACAGGATCGAGCACGTTCTACGACTACTACTGGTACCTCGCCGTCAAGAACAATCCGCCGAACGGCCCTGGCACGGCTGAGCAGGAGGGCTGCTACTGGTTCCTGCGCGACAGCGTCATGTTCGTCGGGATCGATTCGCTGATCCACAAAGGCTCCCGCATGACGCGCTATGGCGACAAGACGAGCGTCCTCCGCGACCAGACGAACTGGTTCGACAGGGTCGTCACCTCGCAGCGCGGCAAGTTCCGCTACCTCGTCGTCGTCCAGCACGACCCTTGGTTCGTGTACGCGGCTTCGAAGGATTCGTTCGACAAGTCCCGCGGCAACTACGACACGTGGCGGCACGTGTTCGACAAGCACAAGGTCGATCTCGCCCTTTCCGGCGACGAGCACAACTACATCCGCTCCAAGCCCCTGCGCGGAGATTCCGCCAACAGCGATGGAACAGTTTACATGGTCGCCGGGCAGATCGAGGAATCGAACTATTCCGCGACAATCACGACGGCCATTTCAAGCTACGGCAACGCGAACGCGGCAAAATACTTCGCCTGCATGGGTGCCTCGGACGCGTCCTGCGGCGCCGCGTGGATCGAGGTGCGGCCGGATTCGCTGAAGGTCACCGAGTTCTGGGACAAGTACCAGAGTCCGAACTACAAGCAATACGACTCGTTTGAAATCACGCCCAAGGACAGAGGATTCGTGTACGATCCCTCCGGCGGGACGACGGGGGGCGACGCCACTCCCCACAAACGCTATCGCTTCAAGGTGGATGCACCGAGAAGCGACACTTTCTGCATGCAGCTTTCCGAAATCCAGCTTTTGGACGCAAACGGCACTGCGATTCCTTCAAGCTCATTCACCATCGCATACGACTCGACGACGAAAGATTCCTACGGGGACATCTTTCCGGATGGCGAAGCCCCGGAATGCGCTGTCGACGGCGACACTTCCACCAAGTGGCTCGACTGGCGCGCGGGGCTTGCCCAGTCGTCTGTGGTCCGCTCCGCCGCCTGGCTCGACTTCTGCTTCGCGCAGCCTGTGGAGGTGCACGGCTACCGCTGGTACACCGCCAACGACGCGCCCGGCCGCACTCCCGTCTCGTGGACGTTTTCCGCCTCCGACGACGACGGCGCCACGTGGACCGTCCTCGACAAGGTCGTAGGCTACGACACAACGACGGATTTCAAAGCCCTTGCGTACTCCAAATCCCTGGACGGGCTGCCCGCGACGCCGGCCGCGACGGCGGACGGCACGTACTACGCGCTGGCGGTCGGCGTGGACCTCTACAAAAATCCGGACAACAACCTCAGTTGCTGCAATATAGACGTGAACGATGTCCTGGGCGCGTGTACGAACTCCGTCAACGGTCTGTGGCGGCCCGCGAACTGCTACAGGGTCTGCGACTCCAACGCCACGCTCTCCGCCGTGAGGGCGCAGTTCCAGAGCCTCGCCGCGATGGCCAAAAGCGGCGACACCGTCCTCTACTACCAGTCGAGCCACGGCGGCGAAGACGTCCTGTGCCTGCACGACAAGGACTACAGCGAATCCAACTTCGCGAGCGACCTCATGCGCTTCGCCTCGGGCGTCCGGGTGATCGTGATGCTGGACGCATGCCATTCGGCGAGCATGTTCAAGGACGCCGGCGCCGCACCGCAGGCGCAGGGCGCGTGGAACTTCGCCGCGAACGTCGAGACGCGGATGGCCGAACTGCGGGAGGAGCTGCGCGCGAAAGGCGCAAAGTCGGTCAATCTGCCGTCTGTAGGCTGGATGACGGCTTGCGACTACGACCAGTATTCGTGGGGCGGCAGCTCCGGCAGCACGTTCACGACAAAAATGGTGGACGCCTGGAAGTCGGCGGAATCGACGGACTCCGACGGCGACGGATACAACGACTTCCTTGAAATCTTCAATGCCGGCGCGCCGCAGGCTACAGGCGACCATGGCGACGACGGCTGGACGATTCCGCAGAAATTGAACGACGACATGCTTGCTTCTGTCGCCGCGTGGAATATCGCCGGAACGCCCGCGCCCCGCGTCCACGGCAAGTGGATTGGCGGGAACGGCGACGACCGCTTTTCCGTCGCGGCGAACTGGGACAACGGGGTGGTTCCAGGAGCGGGCGACGCGCTCGACTTCTCGTCCGTGACATCCGCGACGACGATTGAGGCGGACGTCAACGCGGCATTCGGCGCAATCACGATGGGTTCGGGCGTGGTGACGTTCACGGGGAGTCTGACGGCGGGTTCGTATTCCGACCTGTCGAAGGTGGCGGTCGGCGCGAACGCGACCGTGACGCTTGTCGGCGACCTCGTGTTTGCGAACAAGACGGATAAGGCTACCGACTACATAGCCTATGCGATTGCGGCGGGTGGCGCGTTTGTCGTAACGGGTGACATCGTGTCGAGCCAGGCGGGCAAGGGGTATCTCGTGCCGACCGTCAACGGTGGCGACGGCATGATCGTCTCGAAGGGACTGGTCCAGAACTCCAGCTGCTCCGACAATCCGTCCTTCAGGCTTGTCAGGGACGCGGCGGGGACTGTCCGCTGGGTCATCGGTGCGGACGGCATCTCCGGCACGAAGAACTACTGGCTTCTCAACAACGGGGGCAAGCCGACCGCGATCATCAAGCCCGACAACTCCGACTTTGCGATATCCGCCAAGATCGGCAATCGCCAGGTGGCAACGCTCCGGTTCGACACGACTGGACGCGACGGAACCGGACACACGATTACCATAACGGGAAGCATTTACCGCGAGGGCAAGGTCAATGTCGAAGGTGCGGGAACGGTTGTATGCTCGTACGTGCAGTCCGACAGTTCCAATCCGTTCATCGTGTCGGACACGGCGACGCTCGCGCTTAACGCCGGGTCGAACATTGGTACTGGCGGCGTGACGGTCAACAGCGGCGCGGCCCTTGCGCTGTCCGGCGCGGGCACGGCGAAGACCGGCGGCGCGATCGCGCTCAAAAGCGGCTCGCGGCTCGTCTTCGGCCAGGCCGGCGCGCAGGGATACTCGAGCCTGTCGGCGAAGAGCATGTCCATCGACGGGAACGCCGTCTTTGAAATCCCGTCGCAGACATTGGGCGAATTCACCGTGCTGACGCTGACGGACGGTTCGCTCGACGCTTCAGCCGTTTCGAAGCTCGCGCTTTCCGTCGCGTCGCCGGATCCGGCCCTCGTCTCTACGCTCGTCGTCGCGGACGGCGGCAAGTCCGTCAAGGTCTCCACCGTCCATGCCTGGCCGGAGGACTGGAACGGAGGCCGCGCCGCGAACGCCGCGATGCAGACCGAGTTCGCAAAGTGGATCGCGGTTCCCGGCAACGATCCTTCTTCCGCAAGGGCGGAGGCCGCGTTCCTGCTGGGCCTGGATCTGGCGGACTACAAAGAGGACTTGAAGGTCGTGTCGGTTGCGATGCAGGACGGCAGATTCGCGATAGACGTCAATGTCGACCTCGCGAAGGTCCGCGGGCGGCTGTACGTGCTCGTCGCCGATTCGCCGGTGGACATGGAAAAGTCGGGAAGCAAGATAACCGTCTCGGCGGAAGACATTTCCGAAGTGGCAGGCATCGACGCGTCCGGTTCCGCGAAGTTCTTCAAGGTCGGAGTCGATTACGGCGCCGCCACCCCTTGAGCGCAACCCCGCCCGCAGCCGGCAAGGCGCGGCCCGCCCCAAGCCGCCATGTCAAACGTCGGCTGTCGGTTGTCGGCTCTCGGCTGTCAAATGTCGATTGTCGACTGCCGGCTGTCGAACGTCGAACGTCGGTTGTCGAATGTCGAACGTCGGTTGTCGAATGTCGGCTGTCGAAACCTTCAATCCCTGGCGTTGGAGAATCGCGCAGGACTCGCGTAATATCCGGCATAGCGCAAAGACCTCCCTGGCGGGGCGGCCTTGTGCTTATGCCTTCAGCGCTCGACTCGGAGGGCCGCAGCGGCTATCGCACCGCGACCCGTATGCGGAAAAAACAGCGGCTCTCTCCGTCGGCGAGCGAAGCGTCGAACGATACCGGTCCGGAGGAGACCTCCTGGCCCGCGCCGACCTGCGTCCAGGACGTCCCGTCCGGCGACTTGTCCAGATACGCCGTGACAACCGCGCCGGACGCCTTCACATCGACATTCTTCGCGGCGATCGCGAACGTTCCGCCGCCGGGCTGCGTTTCGGCCGCCTCGCAGAGGACAACGCTCGACGCGTCGTTAGGCGCGAGGCCCAGGCACCAGCTCTGCCATGCCGGAATCCCGTTCGCGCCGTCGCCGGCGAGCGCGGACGTTCCCGTCTCGACATCCACGCCTTCCGCCACCACGCCTTTCTCCACGGCCCACGCGAGTGGGACGGCGACTTCCTGGGAGCTTTCGGCCATCTTGATGTAGAAATACGGCGGAACCGTGTATACGAGATTGCCGCCCACCACGGAAAGCGAGCCTTTGTCGTCCTCCGGGAGCGTGAACGCCGCCGTGCTTGAAAGATTCGCGCCCGTGACGAGCGTGTAGGAATGGCCGACGGTTTTCACCGATCCGGGCGAGAACCGTACAGTCGCCGCGGCGCCGGACGCGGCGGGAGTGACGGACGTCGCGGCGAAGGACGTGCACGACGCCTCGCCAAGTTTGAATTCCAGCGTCGCGCCGTCTGCGACTTTCAGCTTCCCGGCCTTGGCCGCGCCGCCGCCTGCGACGAGCCTGCCGCCGTTCGCCACGCTTACCGTGGCGCTCGCGAATCCGGCATTCGCGGCGAAAACCGCAGTCGCGCCGGAAGACACCGTGTATGTTCCGGTCATGTTGCCCGACGCGCTTGTCACGCTGTTCGTCCCATGCCCGGAGACGATGAACTTGGCTGTCGTCGTCGTAGAACTCAAAAGGCCTGCAAGCGTGACCGTCCGCGGAACGCCGTTCGTGTCGTCTGTCGCGAGCGTAAGCTGCGTCGCGCCGGAACTGGTGGCATTTCCGAGCTGCAAGTCGCCGGTAGTGTTGCCTCCGCGCGCGATGGTGAAGTTGGAATCGATCGGATGGACGATCGTAGGATGTTTGTAATTCTCCACCCGGACGCATCCCTTGCCCGAGTGCGAAATCCCGCCGGAACCGATGTATACGTCCGCGGAATCGGTGCCAGACTGGTTGGCATAGGAGTGGAGGCAGACGACACCGCCGTTTGCCGCCGTGGTCCTGATCGACTTCGCGAACACTTTCCAGTTTTTGTTCAAACCGCATGAAATGGAATCGCCGCGATAGCCGCCAAGCCACTGGGTTCCGGTATTGGTAAGGGAATATCCGTTCGACGCGATGAAATTGCCGCCGTTGTTCCAGCACCAAAGGCGGTGGCTGCCGTCATTGTTGCCCCAGCCGTGGGAAGCAGACGACGTAACAATGAACGATGCTCCGGACATCAGGTAGAGTTCCTGTATCTGGTCGGAATTCTTCACTGTAAGCGACGAATTCGGCGCAATGATCGTCCTGTCGCCGTTGCCGGTGCTTGCGCTGAATTTGCCCGTGGCCGTGAGTACGTAGTGGCCGGAAAGAATGTTCTTGCTGCTGTTATAGCGGGTCCACGAAGTCCCTGTCGCTCCGCCCCAGAATATGACCCGACCATTAGGCGGCGCCCAAGAAGCCCTGTTGCTTTCATTCCATACCGCGACTTGCGTGACGTCGATATTGCCGTTGAACGTCACGGCGTTGTTGAAAGTCATGTTGTTCGACGAATTGCTTACGACCTTCACGACCTTGGTGATTTTGCCGCCGGAGAATGTTATCGCAGGGCATCCGGAGTTGAATGTGATCGTTCCATTGACTTGGGTCGATCCTTCCGGAAACGCAATGGCGCTTGCTGTAGTCGTATTCGGGAACGTGTAGCTGCCTGCCGTGTCGAAGGCCGTGCCTTCGGCCTTACCCCAGTTTTGCATGTCGGTGAAGGTGGCGTTGTCGCCGCCGCCCGTCCATGTGTACGTCGCGGCGTCCGCGACGGCTGCGCAAAACGCAAACGCAAGCGCCGCCTGTATTTTCACTGCTGTTTTCATTGTCGCCCCTTTCTTTCCTTGTTTTCTATTTTCCGTTTCCTGTTTACTGAAATTTTCCATTGCCGGTCTGCTGGAATTCCGTATGCGAAAACCAAAGCCTCGAACGGCACGCGTCCAGCGCACAGGGGCCGATTCCGGTGCACTGCGGCCAAAATTCCGGAATGACGGAACGCCGACGGCGGAAGGTAGACTGCAATCCGCCGCACCTGGTTGCGGGCCGCCGCAGGCGGCCCGCACTCAGCTCGCACTCAAAGGCATGCGCCTGGGGGGGGGGGGGGGGGGGGGGGG
>CADCBS010000026.1:15083-52506 GCA_902799715.1 uncultured bacterium
GGGGGGGGGGGGGGGGGGGGGGGGATGATGCCGCAGACGGAATGCGTACGCCGCGATCGGCGGAAATCATGTTCCGCCGCCGTCGCGGCCGCCGTTTCCCGCACGCAAGGCTGGAAATGGCGCTTATCTGTCGCAATCTGTCCCATGGCCGGATAGCAGTTTACCAAAACCGCGGCGGCGAGTCACATTAAATTCGCGCCGGGAAGTAGGCCACGCGATCGAGCGCGCCGTCCGGCGAGAACATCGCGGCAGCGGAATCGAGGAACCCGATCCACCTGTCCTGGCGCCAGCCGCGGCATGCGCCGTGCGCCTGCAGATACGCCGCGACGTGCGAATCGTGCGAAACCGCCACGGCGAGCGGCGCGCGCGCGTATCCGCGCAATATGCGGTCCATCTCGCGGGTGGCGGCGGCGAGCGGCGCGAACCCCGGGCCTTCGCCGTTCTCGAGATATTCCGTCATCATCGGCCAGAACCCGCGCTCGAGTATCTCGCGCCACACCGTTTCGCGGTCCTCGAAATACGGCGTCTCCATCCCGAGCAGCGGGTCTTGCGCGACCTCTGCGCCGCCAAGCCCCATGCCTTCGGCGACGGCCTGCGCGGTCATGCGGCTGCGCACGAGCGGCGACGATGCGAAGCACGCCCCGGCCCCGCCGGCCGCTTCCGCGAGCAGGCGGCCGAGAGCGCGGGCGCTTTCGCTCCCGGCCTCCGTCACCGGCAGTCTTTCGCCGAAGGTCGGGTCGCAAGCGGCGAGGTGCGGACGGCGCGCGTGGCGCATGAACAGGACGACGCGCCCGCCGGCCGCGATGCGGGCGGCGATCTCCGCGGCGTCCACCACGTCCGGATGGCGCGCTCCGCCGGCGCAAAGGGTCTCGCCCGCCGGAACGGGGTCGTTCGCCGCGGACGGCACCACGGCCGCGCCGGACAGTATCTCGCGCGCGCACTGCGATATTTCGCCCGCCATCGTGACGGGAAGCGCGTGCTCCGACCCCGCCACCATCCGCACGCGCGTCTGCGGAATGTGCGACACGATGAACCCGACGCCCGAGGAACGGACGATGCCGTCGGATTCCGACTGGAAAAGATACGACGGGATGTCGCGCGGAATGCGGTCGAGCATATCCCTGACGTCGGCCGTGCGCAGGAACTCCAGCCCGCGCTCCAGGTTTTCAGGCGTGTCGAGCATGTACGGCGACGGCATCCCCGGCTCCTGCGGGAAGAGACCCTTCCCGCCCGTCATCAGCAGCCCCGCGCGCAGGGCTTCGATCCGGCGCGGCGACATTCCGCGCCAGCCCGTCGACTTGTCTTCCGCGAGGCGCGGCGTGGCGGCCGCGAGGATCAGGCCCGCGGTCTTTTCCGGGTATTCCGCCGCTATGCGCATGGCGGTGGTGCCGCCCATCGACCACGCGGCGAGCACCGCCTTGCCGCGCAGGGCGCGCATGTAGCGGTCCACCGCGCCGTCGAGCTGCTCCACGTAGCCGAACATCGACGTCATGCACGGGAATTCGCACCGGCTCCACGCGGCGGGCGACGCCGCCCAGCCGTTCAGTATGGCCACTTCAACGTCCATGTCCGCCACCCTGTCCTACCTTTCGGGGCGCTCCCCGGACTTCCGCACGGGGAAAGGCCTGCACAGGAAGCCGCGGAGCGGCGCCACGGGCAGCCCCATAATGTTTTCGTACTCGCCCGTCCAGCCTTCCACGAGCATGGAGCCGTGCTCGTCGATGTCGTACGCGCCGGCGCGGTCGAGCGGATTCGCGACGGCGATGTAGCGGGCGATGGCGCGGGGCGACAGCTTCTTGAAGCGGACGTGCGATTCCGCCGTGCATACGCGCTCCGCGCCGTCCGGCCCGCAGTACGCCACGCCGGTGAACACGGTGTGCGTCCTGCCGGAAAGCTCCCCGAGGAACGCGGCCGCCCCGGCGGCGTCGCGCGGCTTGCCGTATATCGTGCCGCCGCACCACACGATCGTGTCGGCGGCGAGCACTGCCGCGCCGGGATGCTTCGCGCGGCAGGCGCGCATCTTGGCCGCGGCGTTGGCGCGCACGGTCCCGGCGGGGTCGTGCGGCAGCGATATTTCCGGCGCGCCCGTCGGCTCCGCCGTGAATTCCACGCCCAGCGATTCGAGGATCTTGGCGCGGCGCGGGGATTTCGACGCCAGCACGAGCGGGGCCGACCGCGCGGCGGCGATGCGCCCGATCATGCGGACCAGCCGCGCGGCCACCGCGCTTTTGCGCATCAACGGAATCCGCACCGGCGCGTCGAACGCCGTATAGACGGTCACGCTGTTCGTTTCCGACGCAAAGCCGCATCCCGGCGCCGAAACGTCGTTTGCGGCTATGAGATCGAGGTTCTTCTCCCGGAGCTTCCTCATGGCCTCGGCCCCGGGATCGCCCGTTTCGGCCGCGAACCCCGCGAAGATCCTGTCGCCCTTGTCCGCCGCAAGCGTCTTGAGCACGTCGGGATTTCGCACAAGCGCCAGGGTGCCGTCCATCCCGCCTTTCTTGAGCTTCGACGCGGCCCGCCGGGCCGGACGCCAGTCCGCCACCGCGGCGCACATCACGAGCGCGTCGCATTCCGGCAGCCGGCTCCGCACCGCCTCCAGCATGTCGCATGCCGAAACCACGTCCACGCGCTCCACGCCGGGCGGGGTAGGCAGGCTGACCGGCCCGGCCACAAGCACCGCGTCGTGCCCGGCGCGCGCCGCGGCGCGCGCCACGGCGAAACCCATCTTGCCAGTAGACGGATTGGAAAGGAACCGCACAGGGTCGGCGAATTCGCGGGTCGGACCCGCTGTGACAAGGAATCTCATATCGCGGAATGCACAAAAAAGACCGCGGACGGCGACTGCTTCGCGCAGTGCCGGCCATGGCCGTAAAATGGAGGTGCGAAGCGGAATTGAACCGCTGTGGGAGGATTTGCAGTCCTCAGCCTAACCACTCGGCCATCGCACCTTTGAGGGGAACCCTTACTTGGATTCCGTTTTCTTGGAAGCCATCTGGCGCTCGTGCAGGCGTTTGTTGTACGCTTTGCGGCGATTGCGCTTGGCTCTGTTTCTCAACTGTTGTCCCATGGCGAGAGAGTGTACCAAACCGGCCGCGCCGATGCAACTGCTATTTTTCGGAAAATTCCCGCCGCCATTCCCGCCCCCCGCCTCCCGCCCCTGAACCGGATTTCATCCGCACCGTAATCTCATATCCGGGTTGAAGGCCTCATGTCTGGATTGAAGCCTCGCGCAGAGGCGCAGAGAGGCCGAGAGCGCAGAGGAATCTCCGCGTCTCAGTGTGTATGGAATCTTGGTTGAAGGTTTCGACATCCGGCATTCGACATCCGACAGCCCGCGTCGGACAGCCGCCATGGGGATCAGCCTTTGCCAAGGCTACGGCGCGTTGGGACAACGCGCCCTACCGGTTTTCTACACGTTCTACATGTTCTCCACGGCCGATTTTCACACGGCCAATGAAATTCATCCGCACCGTAATCTCACTTTGGCGGCGAACAGGAAATTCCATTGTTAGACGACGGTTGAAACCGGAAGTCTAATGTCGGCTGTCGAATGTCCACAGCGGGATGTCGGCTGCCGAATGGCCGAAGCGGGATGTCGGCTGCCGGTTGTCGAATGTCGCAACATTCGCAATTGCATTTCATCCGCACCGTAATCTCATTTCCGGCCGAAAAGGCGCGATGACGGGTTGAAAAGCCGTGCAGCCCGCCCGTTTTTTTGGTAGAATTTCCATGCTTGACGAAACTGCGGGGCGCCCCGCGCACAAGTGAATCCGCGGGGAACCCCGCAAAGGAGATGAAGACATGGCATGTTTCACCGTTCCGCTGGCCGCCGCAGCCGCTGCAGGCGCGGCACGCCATTCGAAAACCTGCAGAAAATCCCGCAACCCCTTCGTCTCAAGGCTCGACTGGCTTGCGAAGATGATGCTGGGCGGAAGCTTCCTGCTTGCGATCGAGCACGTGTGGCACGGCGAAGTGCAGTTCACGTTCCCGTTCCTGACCGCAGTGGAAGAAGGGCCTGAGGCCGTTTCGGAGATGCTGCGCGAAATGGCGACGCGCGGCGTGGCGATGGCCGTCGCCACGGTCGCGGCTTGGGCGTGCATGGTGGCGGCGGCGTGCACAGGCGCGCGAAAGGCGGCGGCCCATGTATGAAATAGCCGCAGTCGCGGCTACGGCCGCGTTCGCCGCCGCCTGGTTCGCCGGCGCGCGCAACGGACGCTTCGCCCGCCCGGTCTTCACCGCCATGCTGATGTTCGCGGGCGCCGCGCTGATGTGGGGCGTGGACTGCGTGGCGGAACTGTCCGCCGGCGAGCCGTTTCCCGGCATGGACGCCGACGGCGCATGCCTTGCAGCCGTCATCCTGGCCGCAGGGCTCGGGGTGTTCGCGATTCTCTGCCTGACGGAACGCAACCGTGCCGCTGCAGCGGAAGATTGACCGCCTGCGCGCCGCGCTGGCCGATGCGGGATCCGCGGCCGTCGCCTTTTCGGGCGGCGCGGATTCCTCGTTCCTGCTTCTCGAGGCGCACCGCGCGCTCGGCCGGCGCGCCGTGGCCGTGACCGTGCGCTCCGCGCTGTGTCCGTCCGGCGACGTGGACGCCGCGGCCGCGTTCTGCCGGACGATCGGCGCGGCGCACGAAATACTCGATTTCGATCCGTTCGCCGTCCCCGGCTTCGCCGCCAACGGCCCGGACCGCTGCTACACGTGCAAGCGCGCGATGTTTTCGGCGCTGAAGAAATTCGCCGCGGAGCGCGGACTGGAGCGCGTAATCGAAGGGTCGAACGCGGACGACGACGGCGACTACCGTCCCGGCCGCCGCGCGCTGCGGGAGCTTGGCGCGGAAAGTCCGCTGCGCGACGCCGGCTTCTCCAAGGCCGAGATACGCGACGCCCTGCGCGGGGAAGGGCTCGACGCCGCGTCGAAGCCCCCGGCGGCATGCCTGGCTTCGCGCGTGCCTTACGGCGAACGCCTTTCGCCGGAGCTGCTTGCGCGCATCGGCAGGGCGGAAGACGTCGTGCGCGCCATCCTGGGCGGCGGCGGGCCGGAGCGGTTGCAGGTGCGCGTGCGCGCGCACGGCGCCGCCGCGCGCGTTGAGACGGATCCGTCCGCCATCGCGCAGGCCGCCGCGAAATGCCGCGAAATTTCCGCCGCGCTGAAGGCGGAAGGGTTCGCATACGCGTCGCTCGACCTGGACGGCTACCGGACCGGCAGCCTGAACGAAACGCTTCCCGCGCAGGCGGCCGCGGCGGAATCCGCTGGGCCGGCGGGCGTGGACATGGGTTTCGCGAACATCGACATCGACAGGCTGCGGCGCCAGGGGATGTGCGAAACCGTGTACGGCGAAGGCAAGACCGCCGCGCAGATAGCGGCGATACTGCGCGCGATGCGCGAGCACGGGCAGGCGCCCGTGCTCGTGACGCGGATAGACGCCGCGAAAAGCGCGGCGGCCGCGGAGGCGGCCGGGCCGGACTGGGAGTATTTCCCCGAGGCGCGGCTCGGACGCATGGGCGCGCCGCGCCCGGCGGCGCCCGGCGCGGAGATAGCGGTGGTGTGCGGCGGCACGAGCGACGTCCCGGTGGCCGAAGAGGCGGCGCTGACGGCCGAAACGCTGGGCTGCGCCGCGCGGCGCGTGTACGACGTGGGTGTGGCCGGGATACACAGGCTGCTTTCGCGCGTGGAGACGCTGCGCGGGGTCCGCGCCGTGGTGGCGGTCGCGGGCATGGAAGGCGCGCTCGCGAGCGTGGTGGGCGGGCTTGTGCGCTGCCCGGTGGTGGCCGTGCCCACGAGCGTGGGCTACGGAGCGTCGTTCGGCGGGCTGGCCGCGCTTCTCGCGATGCTGAACTCGTGCGCGGCGGGGACGGCCGCCGTGAACATCGACAACGGATTCGGGGCGGGCGTGCTCGCCGCGCGGATCGCGCTGCGGGAGGATTTCAGGTGAACATGCTCTATTTCGACTGTTCGATGGGCGCGGCGGGCGACATGCTGGCGGGCGCGCTGATGGAGCTCATGCCCGACCCCGCCGCCGCGCTCGGGCGCATAAACGCATTCGGCATTCCGGGCGTGGAATGCGGCGCGGAGAAAACCGCGAAATGCGGCATCGCCGCAACGCGCTTCACGGTGAAAGTGCACGGCGAGGAGGAAGGTTTCGGACACGCGCACGGCCACGGGCACGGACACGCGCACGGACACGGACACGCGCACCGCAGTCTCGGCGAGGCGCTCGATTCCGTTTCGCGTCTCGACATGGAAGATTCCGTGAAGGAGCACGTCGCCGCCGTCTACCGGGAAATCGCGCTTGCGGAGAGCCGCGCGCACGGAAAGCCGCCCGCGGAGATCCATTTCCACGAGATCGGCTCGGCGGACGCGCTGGCGGACATATCGGCGGTGTGCTGGATGATGGAGCGGCTGCATCCGGACGCCGTAGCGGCGTCGCCGGTCAACACGGGCTCCGGGACCGTCGCGTGCGCGCACGGCGAAATGCCGGTTCCGGCGCCAGCCACGGCGTTTCTCCTGGAAGGAGTGCCGTCGTATTCCGACGGCGCGGCGCGCGGCGAACTGTGCACGCCCACCGGCGCGGCGCTGCTGCGGCATTTCGCCGGCTCGTTCGGTCCGCAGCCGGCGATGCGCGTTTCGGCGATAGGCAGCGGCGCGGGCGCGAAAGACTTCGCGCGCCCGAACATCGTGCGCGCGTTCGCGGGGGAGGCGGCCGGGGCGGCCGGCACCGGGGACGCGGACGGCGGGACGGTCGCCGAGATTGCGGAACTGTCGTTCGAGGTCGACGACATGACCGGCGAGGAAATCGCATTCGCCGCGTCGATGCTGTACGCCGCCGGCGCGAAGGACGTTTCCACAAGCCCCGTTTCCATGAAGAAGGGGCGCCCGGGGGTTTCGTTCCGCATAATCTGCGCGCCGGAGGGGCGCGACGCCGCGGTGCGCGCGGCGTTCGCCTGCACGAGCACGCTCGGAGTGCGCGAAACGCTCTGCCGGCGCTACGAAATGGCGCGCGAAGAGCGCGCGACAGCCATCCCCGGGGGAGGGACGGCGCGGCTGAAGGTGTCGCGCGGATTCGGCGCGGAGCGCGCCAAGTTCGCGGCGGACGACCTGGCCGCCATCGCCGCCGCGCGCGGCATATCGCTTTCGCGGGCGCGCGGCATCGCGGAATCCGCGGTTTTTGACGGAAAGGAGAACACATGGGCACGAACGACATGACGAGGCGCGACTTCCTGAAAGGCGCGCGGACGCCGGAACAGGAACGGCCGCAGGCGCCGGCCGCGAAAAACACGCGCATGACCATGCGGCGCGACGCGCACGGCGACGCGGTTTCGCTGCTGGGGTACGGCATGATGCGCCTGCCGACCGTGGACGGCAGGCACGCGAACGGCTGGGCGCCGGGCGCGAGCAGCGACAGGATCGACCAGGAGATGGTCAACCGCGAGGTGGACTACGCCATAGAGCACGGCGTGAACTATTTCGACACCTCCCCGGCGTACTGCCGCGGCGAGTCCGAGACGGTGACGGGCATCGCGCTTTCGCGCCATCCGCGCGGCTCGTACAAGATCGCCACCAAGCTTTCCAATTTCGCGCCGCAGACGTGGCCGCTCGAAAAAGGGAAGCAGATGTTCGAGAACTCGCTGAAGGCCCTTCGCACGGACTACATAGACTACTATCTGCTGCACTCCATCGGCAACGGCGACAAGACGATGGGCAACGACGGCTTCCGCACCTTCAAGGCGCGCTACGTGGACAACGGCGCCATCGACTGGCTCGCCGCGGAGCGCAAGGCGGGGCGCATACGAAATCTCGGCTTTTCGTACCACGGCGACGTGCGCGCGTTCAAGTGGTGCATGGACAACCACGGGAAGTACAAGTGGGACTTCTGCCAGATCCAGATGAACTACGTGGACTGGCGCCACGCCAAGGAAGTGAACAAGCGCAACGAGAACGGCGAATACCTGTACGGCGAACTCGAAAAGCGCGGCATCCCGGTGGTGGTCATGGAGCCGCTGCTCGGCGGCAGGCTCGCGCGCTTCGACAAGACGCTCGCGTCGTTCCTGAAGCCGCTCGACCCGCAGGCGACGCTGGCCGAATGGTCGTTCCGCTTCTGCGGCCACTGGCCGCGCGTGATGACCTGCCTTTCGGGCATGACCGAAATGCAGTACGTAGAGGAGAACTGCCGCACGTTCTCGCCGCTGCGCCCGCTCGACGGGCGCGAGCTGGCCGTGCTGGAGGCCGCCGCGGTCGCGTACCTGCGCGGCATGACGATTCCGTGCACCGACTGCAAGTACTGCATGCCATGCCCCTACGGCATAGACATCCCCGGCATATTCTCCGTGTGGAACGACGCATGCGCCCACGACCGCGTGCCGATGGAAGGCCGTGCGGACTTCGCGGAGCGGCGCACGGACTTCCTGCGCGGATACGAGGCGCGCATCCCGCAGCTGCGCCGGTGCGAACGCTGCGTAGGCTGCGGCGTGTGCGCCCCGCACTGCCCGCAGTCGATAAAGATACCCGACGAGATGGTCCGTCTCGACGGATTCATCGAAAACCTCAGGCAGAGCATCGCGCGCGACGGCGCGTCCGAAGACTGATTCCGGAAAGGGGGAACGCAACCATGGACGCATCCAAGATATCGCGCCTGGCGCTGAAATACGGCGTGCGGCGCTGGGCGGCCCTGCTCGTGGGCATCGCCAACACGCTCGCGATCGCGACGCTGTTCTTCACCGAGCCTGACGCCGTGGAGCCGGCCTCGACCGCATGGGAATGGTGGCCGTGGATCGCGCGCGCGCAGTTCATGCCGGCCGTGCTGGCGCTCGACTTCGCCGTGCTCGCCGGAATCGCCGCCGCCACGGTCCTGCTGGGCCGGATATACTGCGAGTCGGTCTGTCCGCTCGGAGTGTTCCAGGACGTCCTGCGCACGGCCTCGTGCACGCGCCGCCTGTCCGTGCGGCGCGTGTGCCCGCGCCTGCCGTCGTCGAAGCCGGAATGGGCGGTGCGCCTTGCGATCCTCGCCGCGACCGTCGCCGCGGCGGCCGCCGGCTTCGGCGCGTTCTGGCTCGATCCGTACGCGATATTCTGCCGCGCGCTTGCGGTTTTCCCGATAGAGGAGACGGATGCCGCGTTCGCGCTCCTGGCGGCGATCCCGTTCGAGGCCGTGGCCATCCTGTCCTTCGTGGGCAAGGGCCGCGTCTGGTGCAACGTGATATGCCCCGTCGGCACTGTATTCGCGCTCGCCACGAAAAAGGAAGCGTTCGCCACGCCGTTCCGCCGCTCGTGCGGCGAATGCCGCGCCTGCTTCCCGAAGACAGCCCAGGCGCCTGCGGCGGAGAGCGCCGCCCCCGCCAAGGCCCCGCCAGACAGAACATGAGGAGAACAGCCATGGAACTTACGAGAAGAACGTTCATAGCGGCCGCTGCCGCGGCCGGAGCCGCGGCAGCGGCGGAAAAGACCACAGACGGCGGATTCGCCGAAGTGTCGCGCCCGGGCTCGCCCCGGCGCGAACATCCGGTCCTGCCGCCCGGCGCGGGGAGCGACCGCGCGTTCGCCGCCCGGTGCGTAGGCTGCCAGCTTTGCGTGAAGGCCTGCCCCAACAAGGTCCTGCGCCCGTCGAAAGGCGCGAACAGGCCGCGGCCCGAAATGGGCTTCGAGCGCGGATGGTGCCGCCCGGAGTGCGTGAAGTGCGGCGAGGTGTGCCCCGCCGGCGCGATACGCAGGCTGAAGCGCGAAGAGAAGAAATTCGTCCACGCCGGCCATGCCGTGTGGAACAAGGGCGCGTGCATAGCGGCCAAGGACGGCGTGCGATGCACAGTGTGCAAGCGCAAATGCCCGCACGGCGCGATAACGCTCGTGCCGCTCGATCCGGACGATCCGTCCGGTCCGCAGGTTCCGGTGGTCGACGACGTGAAATGCGTGGGCTGCGGGGCGTGCGAGCACCTGTGCCCGGCGCGCCCGATGCCCGGCATGGCGGTGCAGGGATACGTGAAGCAGACCGAGACTTCCCCCATGCCCGCCACGGCCGCGAAGTTCCCCGAAAACGCCGTGTGGCAGGGATTGCGCCTGGCTTGACGCAAACCCGCCGGCCGCCCGCCGGCGAATCCGGAACGCGAAAAAGGCCCGGCGGATCCGCCGGGCCTTTTTATATTCGCGTCCACCGCGGGACGCGGCGCCGCCTGCGCGTCACGGCGCGGGGGCTATCGTCACGGCGACGCGGAAGCGCTGGAACCCGGCCGAGCCCGACGAAGCGTCGTACTTCAGCGTCACAGGCTGCCCCGCGGCCGCGACGACGGGGTTGCCGGCATCGATCCATTCCGTGCCGTTCCACCTCTGGAGCCTGCACGTCACGGCGACGCCGTCGGCGCCTGCGGGCTTCAGCAGGTTCTTCGCGACCAGGGCGATTTCGCCATCCTGCGTCTGCGCCCCGGGCGCGCCTTCGCACAGCACCACCGAAGACGCGTCCTGCGGATCGAGGCCCAGGAAGTACGACTGCCACGCCGGGATGCCGTTCGCGCCGGCTGTCGCGAGGGCGGCGACGGAAGCGATGCCGTGCGACACGGCCCAGCCGCGCGGAACGGTGTACGTCTCGCCGGAGTCTTCGACTTCGACCGCAGTCGTGTCGCCGGCCGCCGCGAGCGAATACACGGTCGACGAACCGTCGGACGACGTCCAGACATGATACCCTTCCACGCCGCTCGAAGGAGCCGGGGAAAGCGTCAAGCCCGTAACCGTCAGCGTCGCCGCCGCATCCGTCAGGACGATGCCGCCGGTGGCGGCGAGAGTTCCGCTGCCGATGACAACCGCCGTTCCGCCAATCTTTATCGCCGCGACCGTCACGCCGCCGGCCTCGTTCACCGGAGCGCCGCCGTCTATCACGACAGTATCGAGAGTGGACGGAGCGCGGGTGGCCGCATCGCCTTCGGCAGAGCCGACTTTCCACTTGTCCGGCCTTCCCCATGGTTGAGACGTCGATCCGGTGCCGGCCCAGAAATATGTCGTAGCTTTGGGGTTCTTTGCATAGGCGACGATGCCGTCCGCATCAGGTTCGCCGGCAGCGAGTTCATATTCCTCTGAACTTGGCGCGACGGACACCGTCACTCCTGTGGAGCATTTGAACTTGATTGTCTTGCTGAGTGTAGCCCACGACATTTTGGAAAGGTTGACGGATATCGCCACATCCGTACCGAAAAAGACGGCGAAATAAGAATACGCCTTCTCGGTGCCCATGCCTCTATACGAATCCACATCATCCACCGCAGCCTGGGCCGTGGGATAGTAATGGGCCGTGCCATCCGTATCGACAACCGCCGCCTGGTACATGGCGAGCCTGTCGTTGGCGTCCTTGTAGTAGCCCTCCGGCACCGCGGAATCGTCGAGCACCGTGACATCGGCGAACGTCCCGCCGGCAGCCTCGGCCGCCTCGATGGCTTTCGCAAATGTCTCGTACTGCACGCCATCATACTCGGCGACATACGTGACCGCAGGATATACCTTGAGTGCGTCACCGTCGACTGCAAGACGATAGGCACTATCCACGGCAAACGTGCCGACGCTGGAAACGCCACCAGAAATCAGCATAACGCCGCTAGCGGTAATGCTCTCTGAAATTGCGCTGACATCAACCGCAACAGTACCACTGCCAGGAGTCGTAACCGTACCGGAAACAGTCAACTCACTCGCCCCCGCCTTGAAGGTCGCGCCATCGCTGAACGTCAGGCTGCCTTCGAGCGTTCCCGTGCCGCCGAACGTGCCCGCAACCGTCGTCGCACCAATCCACGTGCCCGTGAGGTTCACCGCCGCGCCGGATTCGACGGCAAGTCCCGTACTTTCAGCATCCACATGTGTTGCCGAAATGGTCAGCGTACCAGATGTCGTTGCACCAGGGGCGACAATAAGTGACCGGAAGCGATGAGGATTAGACGTCCAGAAATTTCCACTCCATGTCGTATCCTTCGCCTGGAGTACCCGCAAGTCTCTATCGCCAGCTGACCCGCTCCAGTCACTACGGAGATACCCGTTACCGGCAAGACTGCCAATCGTAATTTCCAAACCAGGTATGCGATGCAGGAAGCCTGCGGTCAATCTATTGTCAACCGTCATTGCAGTTGGGAAATTGTTTGTGGAAATACACCTGTAGGCAGTCCCATCAAGTCTTAACGTACCAGTTCCCTGGATCCTTGCATAATCTACGTTCATGTCGTCAGCGTTGCTGTTTGTAACGAGCGTGAAGACGCCATTGTCGGTCGTGGTGATGGTCGTGCCGCCGCCGAACTTGTCAAGATTGGGGGCGCGGAGTTCGCCATCGACCTTGATGCCGCCGACAGCCCACCATGTGCCGGAAGTCTGTTGCGGCGTGACAACCGCTCCCTCGGAGATATAAATCGTACCAGCCGTCAAGTTGTCGCTCTCAGGTATTGTAGAGCCGAAGACAACGCACTTGTTGTTCAGTCCGATCGTGCCGGTGAAGCCCGACCAATCGTCCGTAATGTTGAATACGACTGTTACAGCACTACCGTCACCGCTGATTGTGCCAGAACCGAGAAGTGTTCCAACCTTGAAAGCAGATGCCTTGCCAGAGCCACCGTTATTCAGATACAGCGTTCCGGTAATCTTGAGCTTGGGCGTGCAAGTATAACCGGTTTCAAGCCAACCAGTGACATTGTTCATTTCAACGACTGAACCGCTGTTGCCGTAGTCATTGAACTTGAGCCACACGCCTGTACGGCTATCGCCCACCATGTTAGTGACATCCTTGACCTGCACGGTACCTGTCCAATCGGCATTCTTCCACCAAGCGTTGCCTGACACAGTAGGCGCACGTCCGGTGAACACAACCGTGCCGGCGCCACTCACCGCCTTTGTCGTATGAGAACTGGCCAACGTTCCATCGACGTTGAGCGTACCGTTTACCACAAAGCCGCCGTTGGCAGTCCATGTCTTGCCGGATGGAACGGTCATGGTAACTCCAGACCTGATTTCGAGCTTGCCATTCGGATTTGTCGAAGCCGAATAGTCTGGCTGGGAACCGCCCACATAGACATACTTACCAGTCAGGTTGAATGCGCCCGTGAAACCGCTGGCGTCAACAATGTAGATATGCTCGCCAAGACCGCTGCCCTGGGTCTTGAGCGTGCCAGTACCCTTAAGGGTGTTGATCTTCACCAAATTTCCACCCCAGCCATTGTTGTATGTGAAGGCTACGGTTTCGCCCTCGTCCACAAGTTCAAGAGGAACGGTATGAACATAAGTGCTGCTATTCCAGGAGCTGGTCTGCAAGTAACCGGACACGCCGGTAAAGCGGACGGTCGAACCGGCATTGCCAAACTTGGTGCCCTCGAACGCAGAGACAGCCTGGTTTTTGATCCAGACAGTGCCGGACCATCCGATATTCGACCAGCCCTTGCCTTCGACAGGAGCTGTGCCATCATACACGACCGTGCCAGCGCCGATGAATGTGGTGCCGTCAAGGCGATCGGCGTTGACGTTCATCGTCTTCGCGGAACCATCAAGCGTGAGCGTCCCCTGCCCGATCACGTAAACCGTGCCCGACAACGTTTTTGCCTCGTTGACCGTGTAGGTCGTGGCGCCGGAGACCTCGATGATGAGATCGCCCTCGCCCGCTTCCGGCTTGACCTCGATGATCTGGATAGCCGCAATGCAGCCTCTCGCATTAGAAGCCCCGCCTGCGCGGTGTCCAACGACCGTAAGAGTCGATCCAGAAAGTGCTTCTGTCACGAGAACATTGCCGCCCTCGGCAATAGCGTTGGCACTATCCTGTGCGCCAGAAGCGCCCCACGCTGTCGCACCTTCCGACAAGGCGTCGTTTACATACGTATAGTTCGTGCCATTGATGGTGTCATAGCCAAACGGAACGCTTCCCGAGTCTGTCGAATGATAAACGAGGACGCGGTACTTGTAGTAGGGGATGCCAGTTACAGTGACCGTCGGCGTGGAATTGCCTGCATTCTCGTCAATATAGCCATGGAGGGGGTTGCTCGATGGCGTGAGGCTGTTGCAGCTATAGCTGCCGCGAGTGCCCGAAATCGAGACACTCACGCCGGAAGCCACGGAGGCCGCGCCCGTGGAATCGATGGCGTTGACGGTGTTGAACGTGGCATTGTTGGCGACGACAAAGTTGTTCCAGGAAGTGCCGGGAACCGCATATCCTTCCAGACCAACATCTGCGCTTGTCGTGAGGCCGTTAGCAGCGCCGGACGTGAAGTTGATGTCGATTGAGGGCTTGTAGGTCTTAGGCTCGTATGTTGCGCCATCCACATAGTAAAGCATAATGCCCGTAGAGGTTTGGACGAGTTCGCAGGAGCCAACGCGATCAGCCGTCGTGAGCGTGGTCGCGCCCGTCGTGCTGATTGTGATTGTGGCAAGATTCTCGGTTCCGGCAAGCGTCGAACCATCTGTCGCATAGACCTTGATTGCGGCGTCGGCGGTAAACGTCTTGGTGGTCGATGTGAATGAAACGAGCGTCTTGGAGGCAACTCGCGAAGTGCCGGAAAGCGTGACGTCGGCCCGCTTGATCACATGAGCAGCCCGTTCCAGCGCTTTATAAGCAACACTCCCCTCGCCAGCAAGGTAGTAGTCAATCGTCAAGCCTTGATCCGTACCATTGTTCAAATCCGCATTCCAAGTGACACCGTTTTCATTGGCAACATAGTAACTCAATGTTTGGCCGTTCTGGCCAAGATTGCCGCCACCCCAGCCATCGATGATGATAGAGGAAGTGTTATCGACTGTCAGCCACATCCCGGCATTGCCCTGGATCTTGCCGACATGCGACAACGTTATGGTTGCGTTACTGTATGCGCCGACGCATAGATTCCAGCCGTCAATCGCGGTGGAGGTCGAAACCGTCGCATTACTGACAAGCGCTGGGTCGTAGTTACCACTTGAAACGAATGGTACCTTTGATTCCTCCTTTAGTTGCCAGTTGGCCGCGTCATTCCATTCCGTCGCGGTTCCGCCGGCGCCGCCGGTGAAGACGTTCTCATAAGTCTCCGTCGCGCCGGTGACGGGATTCGTCTTTGTTTCCGCGAAGGCGGCCGCCGGCGCAAGAGCGCCCGCCGCGAGCATGACGGCCGCGGAGACTGCGGAGAGGGTGGTGTTTTTCATTGATGCGCTCCTTTCGGGGGCGTCTGATGTTCTTTTTTGTAGCGCCCGGAAGCAGCATCCATCCAAGACACCTTGCCCCAAGCATGGCAAGAGTCTACCATATATGGCCGGCGGATGGCAAATCGCGGTGTTTTGGTGTAACTTGCCAAAGTAAATGTCCATAGTATATGGGCATTTAGCTGGACAATTGAAATTTCGATAAAAAGAGGGGGG
Source organism: uncultured bacterium (assembly GCA_902799715.1). Lineage (GTDB taxonomy): Bacteria > Verrucomicrobiota > Kiritimatiellia > RFP12 > UBA1067 > CADCBS01. Next base: position 30,409 of record CADCBS010000026.1, read on the forward strand.
CTTATGCGGAAATTCTTTGAAGTCCCAAATTCTTGCCGCAACCGGCAAAGATTTTGCACCAACAGCGTTCTTCACCCCAATGCAAAGGCAAAGTACAGCTCGCTTATCCTGCGCGGTTGCCTGAAAGAGACTTTTGCCACGACTCGCTCTACGCACGCATCGATCTTCTTCAAGTCTTTTTCAAGATAGAGGCTTGCCAACGCGTCCACATCGCTTTCATCAAGGCTGCGCCACGCCGGAATATGGACATTCCGCAAATTCTGCGCCTGATAGCGTATGCTCCCGCCTCGCATCTGCATCGACACGCACCGCATCTGGCCGGTTACAAAAGAACTACGCATAATCACGCACAACGCCTTCATGTTCCACGACGACGATTTTATCCAATAGACATTGTGGTGCGGATAGTATTCGCCCCGCTCGTCCAAAGCTACGTTTCCGCCGCGCTGTATATCTGGCAAGAGCAGTTTCGGCGCCCGCAGCGTACTGTATTTGATTCTGTCAAGCGTCCTGTACCAAGCATCGGGATGTTTTCTCGCGCAATAGCGGGATTTCAATCTTTCGGCATGGCGATTCAAATATGCGCCCGTCTTCGGGAACATCGACAGGTCAAGCATCCGGCTGTCGTCATGCTGGTCGTACGGATTGAGAATGTACCTTTTGTTCCACATGATGGAACCGTTGCGAATGTCCTCGGACGAGACAAGAGGAAGAAGGCAGGAGCTTTCAATCTCCGAGGCAATCTGCCCGCAGGCATATACATCGTCCGCTCCAGTGGCGACACCTATGCCGACCCGAGTGCCGGCGCCGGATTCCTCAATGGCGGGAAACAACCCTGAAACATTGTCAATCGTCGATCGCAAGGAGCTGTCGGTCGTCACCCAAGCGTCCCGTCCACTGTACCACCTGTCGAATCTGCTCAGGATGGATTTTGCCGAACCCGTCCTGCAACGCTCAAGCTCCCCTCCCTCTATCGACGAAATTTCCCCGGAATATGTTTCGCGGCCCACGCGACGATCTATGACAAAAACAGCCGGATACGCGGACACATCGGTCTCGAACGGCTGCGCGTGCTCCATGTTGAGATACAGCGAAACATGAAATGAATCGCCTATCATTCTACGCAACCTCCGGCCGTAACTGCTTCTGACAAATCTGTTGGAGCAAATGAACGAGAGCACTCCGCGCTTCGACAAAAGCGACATCGAACGCTCGAAGAACGGGACATATATGTCGCATCGTTCCGAAAATGTGACATATCGCGACTTGTATGCGGCCTGCTTGGCCGGATCTATATTATCGAACCGGATATAAGGCGGATTGCCTATTACAACATCAAACGTGCATGTGAAATCGTGAAGCAGAAAATCTCCGCAGGAAAACCATCTTGACAAAAGGCGTTCCCGCACGGCCTTCGGACATCCGGCGGCGAGAAGTTTCCCGTCGACTGCGGCACGCACTTTCGACACGCTCTTTTCAGAGATGTCGAATGCGCACAGAAACGTCTCCAGCGCAGCATCGTTCCAGTCTGGCGACTCGGCGACAAGCGCATCCACTATAGGCAGGACGAAGGCGCCGTCGCCGCAGCTCGGCTCAAGGATGCGCATACCGCTCCACTTCCTGAAACCGCCTGCGCGGCGAGCCTCGCCCATCATGTACGCGACCACTTCCGGACGCGTGAAAACCGCGCCGGTCGTCCTGCGCGATGGAACTGTTTCGTTTGGCTTCACGACTTTGAGACAAGATGTGCATAGAGCGAAGAGAAGAATCGCATCGCGCCTACAGCCGCGCCGCCATCTCGCACCGAGGCCGTCGACTTGTCGGACAGCAGAAGCGCGGCGGCTGTGTAATCGCGTTCAAGCACAAGGCGTTCGCAAAGCATTTCATAACGCCTCAGACAACTCGTGCCATCGAACCCGGAAAGCGGTGGCAGCCGGCTGTCTGCGAGCGCGACGGCGCGATCCGTCGCGGGGGAGTCCTCAAGGAAAAACAAATACCCAAGCCACGGTGCATCAATCGCACCAAACACTCGTTCGCGATACGCCACCCAGAAATCGCGCGATACGCCAAGAGCTTCCTCGGTACGGTTGTTGAAATTGTTGCCAAAACTTCCGCTTTGCGATTTGAATTCTATTGCCGCGACAAGTTTTCCATCGCGAAGGACAACGACATCCCAATTCTTCTGCGGACGGTAATACCCTGGAATCGGAACCGCCCTGTCGAAGAATATCTCCGACTTTTTGAATCCGGCCTTTCTGCAAATGTGTTCGACAAGGCGGGCGAAACCGTCCAACTGCCGTCCACCCGTTACTTGACCTCGCGTCCCTGCGTCGGATTTTCCTCGCTGTTTCTGCGACATGGCCTGCAATCGCCGAGTCTGCCAGTAGAACCTTGCGGCTTGTTCAAGTTTTCTTCGGAGAACAGATTCTGTATACGGAAAAGACATGCGAGTATCATACCATACTTTTACCACATTTTCGCATTCCCGGACGGGCGCGCGGCTGGGGCAGCAAGGCGGTTTATCCGACATCACGGCAATTGAGAGAGAAATGTCCGCGCAGGCACTACGACTGGATGATTGCAGTCAAACGGGTTTGCATTTGCAAAAGGCATGTCAACCACGACCTGAAACGCATGTCTCGCTCCGATTGCCGATTGAATCCTTCCCAGCACTGGCGAAATGGACTTTTCGGAAGACTTGGCCTCGACGAGAAACCAGGGCTTGCGGTCTTTCGTCACAAGAAAATCGACTTCATGCTTCTGCTTGTCGCGTATGTAATAGAGAGCGTAATCGCCAAGGCCTATATCCGTCCACATCTCCACCGCTTTCAAAATATGGCAGGCGACCATCGTTTCGTTGCGCTTCCCCTCGTCTTCGATCCCCGACCAGTCGCGAAGATACCATTTGGCGGTCTTGCGCAGCGAATTTTCTATGTTTTTGAACCACGGCCGTATCTCAAAGCCATAGTATAGCGACTTGAGAACCGAAATCCATTTCTTCACGGTCGGCTCGCTGACGTTTATCTCCCTCGCAAGGGATGCGCATACAAGCATTTCTCCAGACCGGTTCGCAAGCATCTTCGCCAGATGTCCAACAAGGTCAAGCTCCGTCGTGCGGGTCAAATCCCTGATGTCTTCACGCAGAAACTGCTCGGAACGGAGACGCTGCCACTTTATCTGGAAACGTACGTCCCTGGTTGCGAACGGCTCCGGGAAACCGCCAAACCGGAGAAGCGCCCGCCAATCGTCGTCCTCGATCGGCAGCGGATTTCTGATCTCGTCTGTCATTGGAATAGCAGGCGACGCCAACTCGCCCACGGAAAACGGATGGACGCGATAAGGAAAATAACGCCCCATCATACTGTCTCCACCACGCTTGTAGACATCCATTCGAGCGGAACCTGTGGCAATGACCCTGCAGTTTCTCTCGAACGAGTCGAAAAATCCCTTGAGAAACGTCTTCCACTTCGAGTAGCGATGTATTTCGTCGAATGCGACAACCGGCATCTGGCCGACCGATGGCGACGAAACGCCCAATTTCTCCGCCAATGCGTCAGCGCCGGAAAGCACAAGCTGACGATCCTTTTCCTTGTCCCAACTTACATACGCACCTGCACTCTCCGTCGCCAGAGTGGTTTTGCCTACTTGTCGCGGGCCGGACAAAAAAATCATCTGCCGGTACTTCGCAAGGTGATCGGCTATTATAGTTGAATACACGCGTTTGTAGGTTTTCATATTGGACATTATACAATGAAGTTGCCCCGCAAGTCAATTACCATTCTAAACACTTGTTTAGTTTGGTAATTACCATTCTAAACACTTGTTTAGTTTGGCAATTGACATTGCAGACGTCAATCTGGATTGTGCGTGACGTCGTCTCGGCTATCCACAGGAAGTCCATGCCCGGGCGCGCCCGTCCTGGCGGCATCGGAATCGGCCGCGGCGGAATGGCCGGACGGTCAATCGGCCCGCCGAGCCTGCGCGCGACCGGCGACGACGACATCGGCGCGGCGGGAGGCGGGAGTGACGGCAAGGTCTTTCAGTTCGCCGTTCTCCACGCGGCCCTCGACGATGGTGTTCTTCGGCGCGTGGAGCTTGAAGTCGCAGTTCCAGTCTTTCGGCCACGCGGGAAGGAGGTATATCTTGTCGCCCTCGTACTGCATGAGCATCGACTGGATCGTGCACAGGAATATCCCGCCCTCGTCCTGGTCCGGGCACCAGTTGAAGTTCGGCCCCCAGTACGCCGGCCAGCGGTAGGTGTTCTTCGAGTGGGTGAGCGCGCGGTCGGCGATGTGCCTGCGCGCCTCCTCCGTCATGCCGAGATACGCCGCGTTCACCTCGTCCTGCGCCCAGCCGTGGTAGAGCTTGTACATGCGCCCCTCGCGGTACGAGTGCCGTCCGATCTCCACGTTCGGCTTTTCGAACGAGCAGAGACGGAACGGGAACACGCAGTAGAGTTCGGGCGTCTCGAGGTTGTGGCGGTCGGCGAATCTCTCCGCCGGCGCGAACGCGGCCTTGCCGCCGAGATCGCGCACGGGCAGGGCGGGGATGCGCGCGCGTATCTTCGCGAAGAGCGCGCGGTCGTCCGCGGAAAGGACGCCCTCCGGCAGCGCGAGCAGCATGTCCGCCACCCGCGTCAGGCCCGCGATCTCCGGCATCGGGTTCGTGCAGTCCCACCACATTTCCGCAGCCTGCGCGGGGTGCATCAGGTAGCGCCCGTTCGCGTCAAGCCTGTAGTGCTCGTCAAAGTAGCGCACGTACTCGCGGACGGACGGCAGCGCCTTCGTCCGGAACCACTCGCCGTCCTGCGTGAAGGCGTAGTAGCGCAGAAGCATCATGGAAAGCTCCAGCTGCCCGACCCATTCGTACTTGTGCCAGCCGCTCGCCTGGAGTTTGTCCTTGCGGTCCTTCCACGCCCCCTTTTCGTATCGCAGAAACGGGCCTGCGCTGTAGATGCCCAGGAAGTGGTCGCCCCAAGGCTGCATACACTCCGGGAAGTACGCTCCGCCGTGGCCGAGGTACCTGCGCGTGCGCTTCACGTTGAAGTCGAGGAGGCCGCAGTACATGTCGAACAGCGGCTGGAGCATGTCGAAGTCGCCCGACGCGAACATCGTGTAGTACGGCAGGCGCGTGTTCTGCCACCAGTAGCCGTGCCCCCACTTGCGGTAGTCGGGATCGCCCTTGAACGACATCGTGAAAAGCGACCCGTTGAAGCGGATCGGGAGGCGCCCGCGGCCGGCGCACGCGTTCAGGTAGCGCTGCGCGGCGTAGCGCAGCGTTATGGCCGCGCACTCGTCCGAGACGCTCTCCGCGCCGAAGTCGCGTTCCTCCGGCACGCCGTCGACGACGATCTTCGCGGCGCCGTTCCGCGACACCGAGACCTCGACCGCGGTTTCGCGTCCCGCGCGGAGCTTCGCCGGATGGAAGAACCTGTTCTTCCCGGCGAGAAGGCGTATCCGCCCATTGAGGACGTCTACGAGGAAACCGTCGTCCTTCCCGGGCGTCGCGTTGTCAAGAAGCCGCTGCGGCTTTTCGAAACGGTCCGTCGCGAACCTGCACGCGAAGCGGAGAACCAGGGAACTTTCCGCGCAGTCCGCATTTCGTCCCGCGCAAACCTCCCCGTCCGCAGAATCCTTCGCGGACTTTACGGACTTTGCGCGAGACCGGAAGGAACCCGTCCCGATCGCGTCCCCCGCCTTCGGGACGCCAGAATACACGACATTCCCGCCGAGCTCTACCTCGGCGTGCGCGAACGTGCCGAGGAAGCGGTTGCCGCCCTTGGAGTCTACGCCTATGCTCAGCGGCAGCTTGCCGTTGGCCGGCAGCGCGTACGGCTCGCGCCGCGCGTCCTTCGCAGCGGCGGCCGGCGTCACGTCGATGTGGCTGCGGTCCCAGAACGCGCGCCAGGCGGCGACATGCGCGGCGCGTTTCGCCTCCTCGCCCTCGACGGTCCAGCCGTCGCGGTCGAGCATTGCGTTCGTGCGGCGCAGCCATTCCGCCTCGTCCTTGCACGGATGCAGGCACGTGACAGCGGAGAGGAAGAGGGTCTCGCCGGGGCGGCCGCATTTCCTCGTAACGCCGCCGAAGACGCGGTCCGACAGCAAGTCCGGCTTGCCGAGATCGCCCGTAGCCTGGTAGTGGTCGTAATACTCCATCATCTTCGCGACGGTCGCGTTGCGGTTCGCGTGGCACCACCCGCCAGGCACGAGGCGGTCGGCGGCGATCCTGAACGAGATGGGCCTGCCTTTTTCCGTGGCGCCGTCGAACTGGTTCCCCAGGCCGTCGGCGCCGTACCGCCTCGCGGACGAGACCGTCTTTCCGCCGCCGCGGTAGAGGCGCCAGTTGACGACCTTCGCCTCGGCTTCCGGCGCGCCCTTCACGTCGCACACCGCGATCGAATCCGTGCCGTGCTGGATGCGGTACCGCAGCGACACCGTCTTCCCGCCGCTCTTCCACGACGCCTCGAACTCGCCGCGCTCCATCGAAAGCTCCTGCCGGTACGTGCCCGCATCGACGGGCGCCTTCGTCCTGTAGTCTATCGCGCCCGTCTTCACGTGGAGTCCGGCCTCGTTCCACGAATCGGAATTCTGCAGCACCGTGTGCAGCGTGCCGGCGGCGTCAAGCCACGCCATCGCGCCGACCTCGCCGTTGCCGAGCGGCATCATGCCTTTCTCGTCTTTCGCGGGCTTGTCGAAAACGACCGGCGCCGGCGCGTATGCGAAGGCCGCGGCCGCAATTCCGGCGGAAACTATCATGGCTATGGTTTTCATATACTCCTTCCGGCGGTGGTGTGCATGTGGTGGGGGGGCTGCGCGGTCATTTCAGGGGCTTGGACGTGGCGAGCGCGATTCCCCTGCCCTTGCCGCCCACGGCGCAGTAGAAATGGTACACCACGCCGCCGTGCTTGATCACCCACGGCTTGTGCGCGTGCACGTTGTCGTACGGCTCGGACGGGCGCAGAAGCGGCTCGCCCGTCCATTTGGTCCAGTGCACGAGGTCGCGCGAGCAGGCGAAAGTGTCGAACGCGCCTTTCTCGCCCGGCTTCCAGTTGAAGCCGAAGTAGAACATGACCCACAAGCCGCCTATCCGCCGGATCATCGGGTCGCCGGAAATGCCCGCCTTGCCGGGCAGGCAGTCGTCTATCACGGGCTTTTCGCCGTAGCGCCGCCAGTTCACCATGTCGTCGGACACGGCCATTCCGATGCGTTCCTGCCATACGCCCTTCTGCTTGGCGTTGTAGAAGTCCACGAAACGCGCGCCGAGGCTGCGCGACGAGTCTTCCACCACGTAGTGCTTGTAGATCGTCTTGCGCTCGAACGGCCGCGCATCGGCGTCTGCCGGGCCGAGGACCGGCGAGTCCTTCGCGCGCTTCCATTTCCGCGGGGCGGACGGGTCGTCGGTGAACGCCACCCCGGCGCTGAGCGGATCCGTCTCGTAGCCGCGCCTCGCGCCGCCGATGTACAGCATCCAGTATCTCCCGCCGAACGGCCTGAGTTCGTTCGACCCTTCCCATTCGGGGTCGAGCAGCAGCGGCGTGCCGTCGGCCTGCTCGCCGTCCCAGTCGCCGGGGCCTCCGCGCGGAAGGACGCATCCGAGCTTGCGCCAGGCCAGGAGGTCGTCCGACTCCGCCAGCATCGTCTCGTATCCGCTGCCGTCGAAGCGGACGTACATCATGAACCACTTCCCGTTCCGCCGGAACACCATGGGGCAGTCGAGCTTTTCGCCCTTTCCGGGCTCGATCAGCATCCCCGCCTTGTACGGGGTGGCGACCTCCCGGGCGATGCGCTCCATCGTCTCCCGGGGGATTTCCGCCCCGCCGCAGAACGCGCTCCCCGCCGCCGCGAGCGCCGCGAGAACCGCTGCCGCCGCCGTGTTTTCCATGTCCAGGTCCCCTCCGTTTCCGCCGGCCCCCGCCGGCAGAGCGATTCTACCAAAACGCACGCCGCGCGGCAAGAGCGCTTCGCGCGGCGACGCGTTATGGTATAATGTCCGCCGCTATCCACCGACAGGGAGAACGAAATGGACAAGATAAAGGTAGAGATTTGCTGCGGAACCGCCTGCTATCTGCTGGGCGCCGCAAACCTGATGGCGGTCGAGGACGAAATCCCCGAAAGCCTGCGCGACAGGGTCGAGGTCGAGGCCAGGACGTGTCTGGAGCTATGCGAAAAGGAGAACCTCGGCGGCGCGCCGTACGTCCGCTTCAACGGCACGGAGATCATGGCGCAGGCCACCAGCGAAAAGGTGCTTGAACGCATAGCCGAGCTCGCCGGAGGGGATGGACGGGATGCTTAACGGAGCCACTTTCATACGCCGCGAACTGATGATCCGCATCGTCCGCGCGTTCGACGACGGGACCATCGGGGCCGAGCTCGACCGCATTCCCGTGAAACTGCGCCCGAAGGATTCAGCCGCGTCGCGCTGCTGCATCTACCGCGACCGCGCGATCCTGAAGTACCGCCTGATGGCGATGATGGGCGTGTCCGTGGAGGACGAGACCGACGAAACGAGGCAGCTGTCGTCGTACTGGGCCGAGAAGGAGGCGAAGGCCGGGGGCGGCGGCGCGCGCGGAACGCATCCCTCCGCGCCGCTGAGCGTGTGCGGCCCCGCGTGCAGCGGCTGCCCCGACGCCAAGGTGGTCTCCACCCCGAACTGCCGCGGATGCTTTGCGCGCCCGTGCGTGTACAACTGCCCGAAGAAGGCGATTTCGATCGTGGGCGGCCAGTCGGTGATCGACCAGTCGCTCTGCGTGAAGTGCGGCAAATGCGTGTCGGCCTGCCCGTACCACGCCATCGTGAAGACGTCAGTCCCGTGCGAGGAGGCGTGCCCCGTGGGCGCGATACGCAAGAACGCGCACGGAGTGGCCGAAATCGACTTCGCGAAATGCATATTCTGCGGCAAGTGCTTCGCCGCCTGCCCGTTCGCCGCCGTGATGGAGCGCTCGCAGCTCGTGGACGTGCTGGCGGCGATGAAGCGCGGCGAAAAGCTCGTGGCGATGGTCGCGCCCGCCGCGGAGAAGCAGTTCCCGGGCAAGATCGAGCAGCTGCTTTCCGCCTGCGCCAAGGCAGGATTCGCCGACGTGATGGAAGTCGCCCTCGGCGCGGAGATGACGACCTCGCACGAGACGGCGGAGTTCATCGAGCGCATGGAGAAGGACCCCAAGACGTTCATGGCCACATCCTGCTGCCCGGCGTGGGTGAACCTCGTCGGGAAGCATCTTCCGGACCTCGTGGACCACGTGTCGCTGACGCCCAGCCCGATGGTCTACGCCCGCGAGATCGCCAAGGCGAAGGACCCGTCGGCCAAGACCGTGTTCATCGGGCCGTGCGTGGCGAAGCGCAGCGAGGCGCGGCGCAAGGACGTAGACTACGTGCTCTCCTTCGAGGAGCTCGGCGCGATACTGGCCGGGCGCAAGATCGACGTGATCGCGTGCGAGCCTTGGCCCGTGGAGCGCCCGGCGAACCCCACGGCGCGCAACTACGCGCGCAGCTGCGGCGTGACCGACGCCGTGCTGACGGAGGCGACTTCGCGGATCCCCGGCTTCAAGCTGGACGCGAAGCAGATAAACGGCATCGACCGCAAGACGTGCGCGATGGTGAAGCTCTACGCGTCCGGCAAGCTGCCGGTGAACTTCCTGGAGGTCATGGCCTGCCCCGGCGGCTGCCAGAACGGCCCCTGCTCCCTGTCCTGACGCCGCCTGCGGCGGCGGCCGGCGTCAGGGCCGGTCCGGCGCCGCCTTGACGCCGCCGCGGCAGAAAAGCGCCGCAAGCGCGAACGCGGCGGCGGAAAGCCCCAGCGCCCAGGCGAACGGCACCGTCCACTCGTTGCGGACCGCGCCGTCCGGTCCAGCCGTGCGGCTCGCGGCGAGTATCGCGTCGAACACCGCCACCGAAAGGAATCCGCCGGCCCCGGCGGTGACGAGCATCACCAGCCCTTGCGCCTGGTTGCGCAGTTCCGGCGGCGCGATCTCCGCCATGTGCATCTGCACCCCCACCACGAGGATGCAGAAAATCAGCCCGTGCACGAGGATGCCGCCGTAGTCGAACACGTGCATCCCCGTCGCCGCCGCCGCGTAGAAGCAGGCGTAGCGGAACGCGAGCGCGCCGATCCCCGCCAGCAGCGTCCCCTTGAAGCCAAGCCTGCGCATCATGAGCGGCAGCGCCAGCATGAATGCCAGCTCCGCGGCCTGCCCCAGGTTCTGCATCAGGTTGAGATACTGGAATCCCGAGTCCGCAAGGTATATCGTGTTGTAGGCGAGATACCACTGGAACGGGACCATCGCAAGCAGCAGGACTGCGAAGAGCACGGCGACGTCGCGGTTCTTCAGCAGCGACAGCGCGCGCAGCCCCAGCGCGTCCGCCACGCTCATCGGGGTGCCTTTGGCCTTGGGCGGGGTGGACGGCATCGCGAGCGCCGTGGCCGCGCCCGCGGCCGACACGGCCGCCGCCGCCGCGAATATCCACGGCGACGTGTCGAAGCCGTCGAAGCCGAAGCATTTTATCGCGACGGCGGAGAACACGGCGCTGCACGCCCATCCTATCGAGCCGCACGCGCGGATGCGCGGGAAAGAGGAGGCCGGAGCGTGCGCCATCGCTATCGCGGCGGCGACCGACCATGTCGGCATCAGGAACACGGTGTCGACCGCGAGAAGCAGAGTGAGGACCGCCGGGTCGCGCACGTGGAAGCATGCGGCCAGCACGGCGGCGGAAACGGCGTTGCAGGCGGCCAGCACCGTGCGCGAGTCGAAGAACCTGTCGGCGAACATGCAGACGAGCGGCGACGCGAACATGCCCGCCCCCATGAGTGCACCGCAATACGGAACCCACGCCTCGCCGCCCTGGAGCGTGCGCACGTACGGCCCCACGGTGGTGAACCACACGGGGAAGACCATCATCTGCACGAACATCATGGCCATCAGGCCGGCCGTGCGCTTCCTGTCCGTTTCCATTTCCGCCCGTCCTTCCGCAGCCTCGCGCCCGTTCCGGCGCCGTCATCTCTCGGGGCGCGTGCGCGCGCGGGCGCGGCGCGAGATCTCTTCCCACGTATCCTTCGTACTCCAGAATATCTCCGCCTGGCCCATGGTCGCGTACGAATATGGAGGGTTGTATTCCGCGACGGCGCTGAGTTCGTGCGGACGCGGGCCGTCGCCGGCGCGCAAGGCGCGCAGGTGCTCCCACGCATGCCTGCCGTTGGCGATCCAGTCTTCGTCGAGCGAGGGGTGCCGGTACGCGGCGTTCTCCACGTCGCGCTCGAGGAGCCTGCGCCCGGCGCATCCGAGCATGAACGGGCCGGACGGGGAGACGAAATCGCTCCAGTCTATGCGCAGCTGCGCCTTCCAGCAGAAGCCCGCGCAGGGCGTGAGCGAGAGCACCTTCTTGCAGAACGCGGTGTCGGGCTTCGAGATTCTGCCGTTGGCGTCGCTGAACGGGAATCCGCCGCAGTCTTCCCACAGGATTTCGAACGACGGGTCGGTTTTCGCGATCGCGGCGGTGCCGGCCTTGCTTTTGACGGACGTGGAGTGCAGGCCGAATATTATCTTCGTGGAGGGGGATTCCGCGTGGATGCGCCTGGCCGTCGTGTTCACCAGTTCCGTGACGGCCTCCGGCAGGGACCGTCCGCCTATGGTCTTGCGGCTCGTCTCGGTGAAGCTCTGGAAGTATATGCCGTCGCCGCCCATCGGCTTCCACATCGTGCGCCACTGCTCGACTATGCCGTCGGCGAGTTTCGCGAAATCGAGGTTCTTCGCGTCCATGTCGCTGAACGTCCATCCCCAGGAGAAGCCCCAGTAGACCTCTATGCCCCAACTGTGCGCGCATTCCACCACGTCGCGCGCGTTCACCACGGGGCGGTTGTTCCAGAGTATCGCGCGGTTCATCCTGGCGCGGGCCATGGCCCTGAAGGCGGAACGGTAGTCGTCTATCACGAAGCCCCACGCCCATACGCTGCGCACGGGCGTCTCCGGCGCCGTCGCATACGTGAAGGACGGTATCTTCGCCGCGCGGAAGAACGAGCCTGCGAAGCGGTTGTGCTGGCCGGCCACCTTCTTTTCGAGGTCGGGCACGATCGTGTCGAGGAAGTCGAACGCGCCCCACAGCACGGCTGCGGGCGTGTCGCCCGCGATCAGGACCGTGTTTCCGCCCTTGTCCGCCCGCGTCTTCACGAGGTATCCGCCGGCCGGGACCTTGTCCGCCCCGAGAAGGCCGCGCAGCGTGGCGTTCTCCGACGGCACGCCTATCACGATCCTGTCGCGCTTGCCCTGGACCGGCGCGCCGCCGTCCTTTTCGAGCGGCAGCACGAGCGCCGTGGCGAGGTGCTTTTCGCGCAGCAGGTGCTGCCCCACGCGCTCGGTGAGTATCTCGAGAGCGCGGCCTTGCGGGCCTTCCGCCGACGAATACACGATCTTCCACGTGCCGCCGCGCTCCGGCTTGTTGTTCCTAACCCCGTCGTAGGCGGCCTGCGCCGCGATGCAGAACGCGGCCGCCGCGGCCGCGATCGCGGCCCTGGCGCCTGCGCGCGTCCATGCGGACGCCTGCTTGGACATTCCACCCGTTGCCATATCTTTTTATCCTTTCGTCGCTTGGAGTCATTGCCCGGCGGCCTGGACAGACGCAACCGAAGGCATTTTGAAATATACCATAAATCCCCCCGTGGGGCAATTCCCGCGCCCCGCTCTCCTTCGATTCAGCGCACGCCGCACGGTTTTGTCAGATTTCCGCGGTTCCGGCGTATGTATCCGTGAATATGGAAAGCAAATCCAAATCCGCATCCGCGGAAAACCGGGCGGCGCCGCGGGCCGGCCGCCTGCGTTTCCTCGCGTCGATACTCTTCTCGTCGCCGGCCGTGGCGTTCGTCCACGCCCCGGCACTCGCCGCGCAGACCGCAGCCGGCATTGCGATCCCGTTCGCCGTGGGACGCTTCATCGACGCGCTCGTCGCCGGGACGCCGGCCGTCCGGCCGTTCGTCGCGTTCGCAACGCTGTCCGTCGCGTCCGCAGCGGCTTCGGCCCTGCTGCAGCGGTTCATCCTGCGCCGCGCGCGGCGCGTCGAGCTGGAGCTGCAATACCGCGTGCTCGACGCCGCGGCCGGCTACTCTCCGCACGATCTTTCCGCCATCGCGGAGGGCGGTCTGGTGGCCAAGCTCGTCCGCGACGCCGCGGCCGTCTCCGGATTCGTGGGCGGAATGTATCCGCGGCTCCTGGCGGCCGCGGTCACGATGGCCGCGGCCGGCTTCGCCCTGCATTCCCGCTCCCCGGCGCTCTGCGCCGGTTTCGTGGCGTTCATCCCGCTGTCGGCCGCGATGTTCCTGCCGTTCGCCCGCCGGTTCTCCGAAAACTCCTCGGCGGTGCGCAAGCGCGGCGACAGGTCTTTCATCGTCCTGTTCGACTTCTTCCGCACGCTGCCGTTCCTGCGCCTGCTCGGCGCGGAGCGCCGCTTCGCCGCGACGGCGCGCGAGTCGCTGCGGGGGCTGAACGGATGCGGCGATTCGACAGATTCGCTGGTCACGGCGTTCGGCGCGCTTCTGTCCGCGATCCTCACGGCCGGCCAGATAGCGGTCCTGGGCATAGCGGGGACGCTCGCCGCGAACGGCTCGATCCCCGTGGGCGACGTCGTGGTCTACCAGATGCTGTTCATGTCCGCCATGCAGTCCGTGCAGGGCGTGGTCTCGCTCCTTCCGGGGGCCGCCGCGCTGCGCGAGGGCGTGGATTCCCTGCGCGAGGCGCTTTCGCATCCGCAGGAACGGCGGGGCGGCAGGTCCGCCGGCGCGGTGGAAAGCCTCGAATTCAGGAACGTGACGTTCGCATATCCGGGCGGCGCACCGGTGGCGAAGGATTTCTCCGCCGTCTTCAGGCGCGGGCGAGCCGTGGCGTTCGCGGGCGCCAACGGCGCCGGCAAGACCACGCTCCTGAAACTCGCCGTCGGCGCGCTCGAGCCGCAATCGGGGGAGGTGCTCGTGAACGGCATCCCCTTGAAGGAGCTGGACGCCGCGGAATTCAGGCGGGCGATCGGAGTGGTGTTCCAGGACAGCCTCGTCGTATCCGGCACGGTGCGCGACAACGTAACCCTGCGCGACCCGGCGTTCGGTCCGGCGGACGTCGAGGCCGCCGCCGCGGAAAGCGGGCTTGCGGAAGTGGCGGAAAAGCTCCCCGCCGGATACGACACCGCCGTCGGCGACGGCGGCCAGGCCCTTTCCGGCGGCGAGCGCCAGCGCCTCGCCATCGCCCGCGCGCTCGTGCGCAAGCCGGGGATCCTGGTGTTGGACGAAGCCACGAACCACCTCGACGCGCAGGCGCGCGCCGCGTTCGGCGGCCTGCTCCGCCGGATATCGAAAGACCGCATAGTCCTGGTCGTAACCCACGACGACGCGACAGCCGGCATCTGCGACGAAAAAATATTTTGTCAGATTCCCGGATGACGTCCGTATCTACTTTTGTTGCGGACGGGTGTCCGCAGCGTTTGGTTGACCAAAACAAAAAAAACAAAGGAGCAATCCAAAATGACACCAAGCGAAGTCGCGACCGACGTCGCAAGCATCAGCCCCGTCGAGAACGGGAACATCGGCACTGGTACGAATTTCACGTATACGTTCGAGCGTCTTGACGACTCGAACACGTGGGGCTGAGACCATAATAACGGAAACCCGGGGGCTGGCGACCGCCAGCCCCCGTTTAAAGCGCTCCCTCGCAGTGCCGCAAAACCGCGGATGCGAGGCTTGCAACGGGCAGGCTCCGGTTTTCGCAGAGCCTCCGCCCCGGCGCTCGATGAATATTCCTCCGTCAAAGCACTATACGCAGACAGGACAAGACAATGATTTTCATCGCCACCTGCAGCAAAGACACGACAACAGACATTGTCACGGGCGAACTTGACGCGTCCAGCGTCTTCCGCTTCAACATCGACAAGCCCGACGACTTCTCATGGGACTTCCACGCCGGCGGATTCCGCATCGCGGACGTGACGACAGACAGCGAAATCACCGGGAAGACCATTACTTCGTTTTACCTGAGGAAGCCGATGTTCCTCGATTCTGTCGACGTGCCGAAATACGGCTGCGTCGAGAACTGGCGGCGGGAAGAGACTTCGGAACTGCTCAACGACTTCTACCGCGAATGCCAAAGCCGGAACCTCGTCGTGCTCGTCCGCAGCAAAAACAGCCATTACGGCAAACTGCGCCAGCTGATTGCCGCAAAGAAATACTTCCGCGTAGCGCCATGGCATTTCTTCCACGGCGAACTGCCGGAAGAACTGAAACGCGGCAGATGGGTCGTAAAGTCGATAACCCAGACGCCGGTAGGCCAAAGCAAGATATTCTTCGTGAAAGAGGTGGATCCGGCGGCGCTCGACCTTTCCTATCCGTGGTTCGTGCAGGAGCGGATTGATGGCGAGGAGGAAGTTACGGTCGTCTATATCGACGGCAAGACCTACGCCGCGAATGCACCGCGCGATTCTTTCGACACGGAAGATTCGCGGAAAACCCTTATGGAGCATCCACGCGCGTGGCCGCGATGCGGACTTTCGGAGGAGGAGGAACGCGCCATCAAGGGCTTCATGGACGAGACCGGCTACAGATTCGGGCGCTTCGACTTCATAAGGAAAGACGGCGAGCTGTGGTTCCTCGAACTGAATCCGAACGGGCAGTGGGCGTGGCTTGACGAGAAGAACGAGCACGGGCTCGTCTCGATGGTCGCCGACGCGATAAAGAGGGAAGACGCAGAGCACCGGAAGGCGCTTTCGCGCCTGTAGCGGCTCCATGGCCGCAGTCGCTCACTGGATGCGCGGCGGCGCGTCCATCTCCTCCAGCACCTGCCCGACCGTTGCGCGCAGTTTCGCGGACAGCCGTCTGCGGATCTGGTAGAGGTTGTCGCCGGTGATCCCGTAAAGCCTCGCGACGGTTTCCGTGTCCTGTCCTTCCACGGCGCTCGCCACGAACGCCGCGTAGTGCTCCGGGCGCACATCCGGCTTGATGCGCCGCAGAGCCTCCTCGAGCGCGGCGGCCTGCCACTCGCGCTCCTCGAAAGCGGCGTCGGCCGGATTCCCGGCGCCGGCCTTCGCCTCTTCAAGGTACGACGCCTTCAGGTTACGGTCTCTCATGCCGGATCTGAGCCTGTCGTTGACGCGCCAGCGCACCAGGCTGGAGAGCCAGGCCCTGAAGCGGCCCTTCCCGCGGTCGTAGCGGAACCCGGGCAGATTCCGCGCAAGGTCGGCGAACACGATCTGCACTATGTCATCGGCGTCCGCCGCGTTCAGCCCCTTGGAGCGCGCGATGGAAAATACGAAGCCAGCGTACAGGTCGAAGAGTCGTTGCCACGCCGCCTCGTTCTCGGTGTTCGCAACTGCCCTCAGCACGCTGGAGCGCGTCGATTCGTTGTTGAAGTGCCTATAGGTCATTTTGAAGTCTTCCTTTTTTTCCGGCGGGCCTCAGCTGTCTTGAATATCTCGTCCAGGTCCCAGTAGCTGCCTTGAACCCTCACCCAGTTTGGATTCGGCTTCCAGTTTTCGTCTTTCCCCTCTGTCGCCCTCAATATTTCCAGCACCCGTTCTTCCAGCTCCGCTCTTTCTACAACCGCGATGTGCGCGGATAGAATCTTCTTGTCAACGACATGGCGAAGATATGGATTCAACGTCCTGATCGCATCATCCACATCCAGTTTGAGGATGTAGAGTTTCACCGCGACCTTCCTCATCTTCATCCTCAACTCCTTCAATTCCGTCAAGGCTTTTTCCATCTTTTCCTTCTCTGCGGCGTCGCTGGAATTTTTAATCTTGAAATAGTAGCGATTCATGGTGCCCACGCATGTTTTATACGCGTACAGAGCGTCATCTACCGAGGAATCCATGTATTTCTTGATACTCGCAAGGTTTGCCAGCTGCTGCAATTGGTCCGCGATTTCCTTCGCGGGTTTGACTTGGGCTTCAAGTTTCTTGCGTTTACGGTTCGCGGACTCGATTTCGGCAGTCAACCGTTCGCGTTCGCTGCTCGAAGATTCTATTTCGGCAGACATCCGTTCGCGCACACTTTTCAAGGATTTTATTTCGGCAGCCATCCGCTCGCGTTCGCGGGTCGAGGATTCCATTTCAGCCGCCATCCGCTCGCGTTCGCGGGTCGAGGATTCCATTTCGGCCGCCATCCGTTTGCGTTCGCCGCTCGAGGATTCCATTTCAGCCGCCATCCGTACGCGTTCGCGGTAGGACGCGTAAGCGTACGCCGCCGCGGCGGCGAGCATGCCGGCGATCGCGGTTTTTACCAGCCACGAACATCTTGCGACGGCCATCCTGGCGCGGAGCAGCTTCAAGTCCTTCAGCAGCGCCTTCGCAGACCGGTACCGGCGGGCGGGAACAGGGTCCGTCGCCTTGTTGAGGATCCGCCACCATGCCGGGAACAGCCTTGCGCCGGTGTCCGCCTCCTGCGCGGGGCCTTTGTCGAGCTCCTCCACGCTCCTGCCGAAGCTCGCCGCCTTGAGCGTGAGCCCGAGGCTGTAGACGTCGCCGCCCGCCGCCGTGAAATTCTCCGGCGGCACGAAGCCGGGCGTACCGACGACAGACCCGGACTCCGCCTCTTCGACGAGCAGCCCCGGATCGGACAGCACGGGCCTTCCGCCGACGTATATCACGTTCCCCGGCTTGATGTCGCGATGGAGGAGATGATGGCGCTGCAGCGTCGCAAGGCCCTTGGCGAGCGCGATGCCGAGACCTGCGCATTCCTTGAGGGACAGGGCCTTTTCGCCTTCTATCGCCTTCGCGAGCGTCTTCGGGCGGTACTGTTCCGCGGGGACGCCGGCGGCGCCGGACTCGTCGTCCGCGAGGTCCATCGCGTACCAGAACCCCCAGTCCGCCTCGGCGAGTTCGAGCATCCTCACCAGGCCTTCGGCGGCGGGCAGCGTCTTGTAGTGCTTCGCGCCGCGCAGCTCGCGGCCGTAGCGGCCGGGGCCGGCGGCTTCCTTCCGGCAGACCTTCACCGCGGCGCGCCGTCCGCCGGGCCCTTCCGCCAGGTACACGGTTCCGTACGCGCCCCGGCCGGCTTCCTTCAGAAGCCGCCAGGCGCCGCATTCCACAAGGCCGCCCGTTTCGCCTGCCGTCTGCGATATCGACATGGAACAATCCCTCCCGGCCTGAAGCCGTTTTTCCGCGGCCCCGCTTCCGGCGCGACCGCGCCGCCGCCGCTTGGAGCGCAGTATACCAAATGGCGGGCCGTTCGTCCGCGCGGGCGAAAATAAAATCCCGCGCGGTCCGGATCCGTCCGGCGGCGCCCGCGGACTCGCCGGCTCCGGGCGTTTCGCCGGGCGCGTTCCCGTCTTGAACGCGGCGGGGGTCTTTGCTATAATCGCGGAAACACTCCGGGGAACACTATGCAATTCGGCGAAACATTGAGAAAAGCTCGCGAGGCCAAGGGCCTTTCGCATTCACAGGTGGCGGAAGAAACGCACATGCTCGTGCAGATAGTGCAGGACATGGAGAACGAGGACTTCCGCCGGATTCCGGCTGCAGTATACGGGCGCGGCTTCGTGCGGCTGTTCGCCGAATGCGTGGGGCTCGACCCGCGACCGCTGCTCCTTGAATTCAACAGCCTTTACGGAGCGTCGAAAGACGCCCCCGCCGCGGCGCACGCAGCGCCGCCCCCCGCGCGGCAGCCCGCGCCGGAAAAGGAGTTCCGCTTCGGCGGACCCGCCGAGCCGCCCGCGGCGGGGGACGGACCCGCGCAGCAGGACCTTCCGCCGGCGCCTCCGCGCGGAACGGCGGGACTGGAGCTTTTCGACCCCTCGGCGCCGGCGAACGTCCAGCCGCCGCCCGCCGCGGAGCCGCGCAGGCCCGATCCGGGCGCGTCCCGCTTCGCCCCGCCCGAAGACGACGAAGCGTACGACGAACGCACGTTCCAGGAAAAGCTTTCCGACGCGGCGCGCAGGTTCCGCTCCGGAGTCTCCGCCCTGGCGGGGAACATCTCCCGCAGGACGAAGCGCATACCGCGCAGGACCAGGCGCACGATCCTCGTGGCTGCGGCGGCCCTTGCGGCGGCCGCCCTGTGCGTGAAGGCGTGTTCCGCCATACGCTCGTCGCTTTCCGAACCCGGAAAGCCGGAAAACCAAGGCGCAGGCGCCGCGCAGGCGCCTGCCAAGGCGAGAGCCCCGGCGGGCGGAAGCTACATCCCGACCGACCTGTACAAAGACTGAGCGGCGGCGCTATTCCAGAAGGGTGGCGATGCGCCCGTGCAGCGCGGGGTACGTCTCCGCGGGAAACGCCTTCAGCAGCCTGCGCAGGAGCGCCAGGGCCTTGCCGCGCAGCGGTTCCGGGAACGTCGCGCAGTTCTCCAGCGGCGCCACCATGCGCAAGGCGTTGTATTCGCCCACGCGCGCATAGCGCACCACGGCCTTTTCGAGCCACGCCATCCCGCGCGCCGTCCAAAGCTGCGCGTTGTTCGCCGCGAACGAGCAGAACAGCGCGCGCGACAGCGTAGGATGCTTGATGGAAAAGCTCCGGGACTTCTCCTCGGCCGCAAGCAGCGCGAAGACCTCGGGATGCGGGTCGAGCGCGGCCGTGCGCAGGTAGGCCGTGTAGGCGCCCGCCGAGGCGAGCGACTCCCTGCGCATGCGGCGCAGCAGCGCCAGGCGGCGCGGATGGGAGGACGCGAGGATCGCGGACATGGCGTTGCAGCGGTCCGTGATGTTCCGCGCCCCGAGGAAATGCCTTTCGAGCGCGGCGTGCGCCGCCTTGGTGCCGAGCGCGCCGAGCAGGTCCAGCGTGGCCGCCGTCGCGGCGCGGCGCAGGATGCCTGCGGCGGGGTCGGTTGCGGCGTCGCCGGCGCGGTCCTTTTCAACGGCTTCGCGTATCGCGAGCGCGGCGAGCAGGCCGCGCTCGCCTATTTCCGAGGCCGCCGCGGAAAGCAGCCTTCGGCGGAAGGCGAAGTCCGCGCGCGGGTCGCCGCGCAGCGCCGGGTCGAACGGCAGCTCCTCCACTCGCAGCATTCCGGAATCCGCGCCGTTCCTGAAAATATCCGCATAGACCGCGGCCCACGCGCCGGCGGAGACCGCGCCGGTGCGCACGAGATCCGTGTACTTGCGGAAGGCGTCCAGCCTGTCCACGGGGTCGGAGTCGAGCTTCGCCTGGAGCAGGAGCTCGCGCGCGCCGGCAGACGCGTCGCGCAGGGTGCCGTAGAATCCGCATCCGCGGTTGAACGACACGAACGCCGGGCGGGCCCCGCCGCACGGCGCTTCGATGCAGCCGCTGTCGCTTGAAAGGACGTACGTGCCGGACAGCCCGGGGATGTCGCTTCCGTCCTCCGCCACGGCGCACCAGGTCACCGGGACAGTGAAATGCCCGCCCTTCCCGGCGCGGGTCTGGAAGAACGCGATCTTCAGCGTTCCAGCCGTCTCGTCCACCTTCCACCGAACCGTGACGCGCGGATGCCCGGCGGTGAACAGCCATTCGCGCATCATGCCCGAAACGTCGCGGCCGGTCGTTTCGTCGAAGCACTCCAGGAACTGCGCGGTGGCGGCGTTTCCGCCCATGTAGCGCGAGAAGTACAGGCGCGTCGCGCGCCGGTACGCATCGGAGCCGACGAGGCGCTCGAGCGTGTTCAGGACCTCGGGCGCCTTTATGTACGTGGTGGAGTCCACCACCTCGTCCGGGTCGTTGCAGCCGTCGCGCACGATCTGCCCGAAGCGCCCGCCCTCCTCCTGCGCGAGCGGACCCTGCCGCGAGCGCATCGCCGCGGCCTCGCGGCGGCGCGCGAACCCGGCGCCGAACACGGACGCCGTGAAGCCGCGCTCCACGTTTATCGTGTACGCCTCGTTCAGCCACATGTCGAAGACGGTCTCCATCGTCACGCCCGAGCCGCAGTGGTTGTGCTCGTACTCGTGCGGTATCACGCCGTAGGCGTAGTACAGGCGGTCGTCGGTGGTGGAGTCGTCTATCAGCGCCGCGTCGGTCACGATCGTGGTGTTGCCCGTGTTCTCCATGCCGCCGTACAGCGACTTGTCCATGCAGATCGTGCGGTACGTGGAATACGGGTACGTGTAGCCGGTGGCCTCGTGCTGGTACAGCACCGACGCCTTGAGTATCTCCATCGGGATGCGCGCCGCGGCGGCGCGGCCGGGCGGGACGAGATACTCCAGGCGCACGGTCCGTCCCGTGTCGGGATAAGTCACGGAGTCCTGCAGGACGTCCCACGTGCCGGCGGCGGCGATGAAGAGGTACGGCGCCATCGGCACCGGGTTCACGTACGTCACCCTGGCGCGGCCGGGCTTTCCGGGGACGGGTTCCGGGCCGCCGGACGGATTGGCCTCAAGGTCCACGTCGCCGTTCGAGATCATGTGCGTGTAGCGCGCGTCGCCTTCGAGCGTGGTGCGGAACGTGCACTTCGCCGTGCAGTCGTCTATCACCGGCAGGATGCGCTGGAAGCCGAACTGCTGGCACTGCGACATGTACTGCTGCGGACGGCCGGGCGGGGTGGTGTCGCGGTATATGCCTTCCAGCCTGTAGTCGGACGGGCGGCACACGGCGCGCACGCGCACCTTCACCGTCTCGCCGGGCGCGTAGGCGCGCGAAAACGGTATCTTCAGCTTGCGGCGCGCGGGATCGTAGGTGAACGGCGCGGACGACAGCGAGCCGCCGGGCAGCACCTCCGCGGCGGCCAGAAGCTCCAGGTCGCGCGCGTCGAGCTCCACGCATGTCTGCGGCGCCTCGCGCGGTTCGAGCAGCAGCGTGCCTTCGCCGTCCACGCGGTCCTCCCGGAACGACAGGTATATGTCGAAGTGCTTCAGCTGCAGCGGCGGGCGGCGGTAGCCCTCGCGGGAGAATATCCAGTCTGCCATCTCTTTCCTCCTTTTTCGCTTTTCAGGAACCGGTTTCCGCGTCCGCCGGCGCCGGCCGCGCCTCTTCTTCCGCGGCGGCGCGCGGCGCGGCGGATTCGACCGTCGACACCACGGTTCCGTCGGCCATGCGCGTGAAAATCCTGTCGCCGGGCTTTGCGCAGGCCGCGCGCAGCACGCGCCCGTCCGCGCCCGTGGTCAGCGACCATCCGCGGCCAAAGGCCGATTCGGGGCCGAGTATGCGCAGGCGCCCTTCTGCGGCGCCGAGCCGGGCGGCGGCGGCGGAAAGCCCAGCGCGCGCC
>CADCBS010000027.1 GCA_902799715.1 uncultured bacterium
TTTTATGGCGACTCACACGAATGCGCTTGTCGAAGAAGCTGCCGACGTAATAGCAGAGGCGCTCAAATGCTGAAGTTTCTCTACTGTTATCTACGCCCTATGCGGCTCTACTACGGTTTCGTCACCGCGACGACCGTGCTGGCGGGTCTCTATTACTGGCATTGGTCCGGATTTCGCGCGGATTCGGCATGGCGGCCCGCAGGGTGGACGCTGCGCGATGCGGCGCTGATTGCGATGGGATTCTTCGCCTGGGGCTTCAACCAGATATTCAGCGATTGGTGCGACAGGAACGAGGACGCGATCAACGCGCCGCACCGCCCGATGGTGACAGGCGAACTGAAGCCGCTTCCGGCGTTTGCGGTTTCCGCCGCGGGTCTTGCCGCAATCGCAGTCGCCGGGTATTTGATGTCGCCTTGGACGCTTGCATTCCTCGCGCTTGGCGGGGCGCTGAATATCGCATACTCGCTCCTGAAACGTGTGCCAGTATTGAATTGCCTTGTTTACGCCTGCGCCATGCGACCGCGTGGCGGGCGTGCGGACGCTCCAGACGCTCTGTCCGTCAGTGGCGTTGACGCTTTCCGATTCCATGGTTTTTCTATCTGTTGCACTGTCGGGGTTTACTGCCATTCTGAACGTGCGTTTTCTCGTGTTTGCCGCGCTTGTCGCCGTATTGGCGATCGCATTCCATCTTGCCGTTTCGCGTTCACGCTTTCATCGCGCGACGTGTTTGAACTGCCAGTTATGCGTTCTTTTGCTGCATTTCCATTTCTTCAAAGCGTCATGGCCGTATGCCGTCGCCTCGCTAATTGCCATCCAGCTTCTCTTTCTCTGGTACGACGATGAAAAAGAATGAGAACATAACAGGCTTCCGGAAGTTTCTCTTCTACGTCCGCATGTCGCTTGCGTGCGCGTGGCGGTATTGGCGGCGGCATCCGACGGCGCTCATGAAAGCGTCGCAACTGACGCGCATCTTCTTCAAGCACAAGCTGAAGCGACTCGCGTCCGGCGAATACAAACTCGACTTCTATCTGCCGCGTTATCCGTCGCAGGCGTTCTTCACTGCGCTTGAGGACAAAGTCATCTGCCGTCCGCCGCGCCCTGTCAGCGTCGTTCTTTCTATCTCCAAGGCATGTGCGTACAAGTGCCCGCATTGCTACCAGCGCAAGGACGATCCGCACGAGCTGCCGCTTCCCGTCCTCGTCGAGAACGTCCGCAAGATGCGCGACTTCGGCATTGTCGCGTGGGCTGTCGAAGGCGGAGAGCCGCTTCTCCGCTTCGAGCGGTTAGAGGCGGTCCTCGCGGAAATCGCAGGGCTGGAGGTGTGGGTAAACTCGACGGGACACGGCGCGACGCCGGAGAAGATCCGCCGCCTTGCGGAATTGAAGGTGACGGGCGTCATGTCGTCCATTCATTCCGTTGACGAGAAAACGCACGATGCGTTCACGGGCGTTGCGGGGTCGTGGCGGCGCGCGCTTGATTTCCTGCGCGACTGCCGCAAGGCGGGTATGCTCGCCGGCTTCAACACCGTGCTGACTGACCGGGAAGTCGTTGGCGGAGGAATCGACCGCATCATGTCGCTCGCCGCCGAAAACGAGTGCGACTACATCCAGCTCATCCATCCGAAGGCGTGCGGCGCATGGATGGGCAAGGCGTTCGACAAGTCGCTGCATGCGGAAGCCGTCCGCGTCGCGTACGAGGCGCAGCGGCACTACAATTCGGCCAAGTCGCGCCTTCCAACGATTCTCACGGCTCAGGTCTACGAGGAATCGCCGGAGATGCTTGGATGCTGCTGCGGCGGAATCGACCGCTTCTACGTGGGCGCGAACGGAGACGTCCAGCCCTGCGAGTTCGTGAACATCTCTTTCGGGAATCTCGCCGAAGTGCCGTTCGAAACGGCGTATGCGCGTATGCGCAAGGCGTTCGCCGTGCCGTGCGAGGAATGGACGTGCGAACGGCGCGCCGCCGAAATCGCCTCTGCGGCAGGCGATAGACTTCCTCTTCCCTGGACAGAGACGGAAAAGCTCGTCGATAGATGGAAGGACGGCACGCCGACCAAGGTTTACGGCAAGATGGGGATTTACCGATGAAGAGGTTCCTTGTCCTCGTAAATCTGTCGTCGCACGGCGGACTTGTCGGCAGCAGCCATGGCGGAGGAGGACGATCTGGACGGCGATTGGCGCGCCTTCGCGAATTGCTGCCGGAAGGGGAGTTTGTCGTCCTTGGGGACATCGACGAGGCGCGTCGGCTTGCGCGCGAGGCGAAAGAATATGAAGCGGTGGTCGCATGCGGAGGCGACGGAACGATCAACGCCGTGGCCGGCGGAGTTCTGGAGAATCCGGACGCGTCGCTCAAGTTTGGCGTCATCTACGCCGGCACGAGCCCCGATTTCTGCCGCGAACATGGCATTCCGACAAAAGCGGAACCGGCAATCGCCGTCCTGCGCAAAGGCGAGGTGCGCGAGATTCCAGTCCTTGCGGCAAACGGCGTGCCGTTCTTCTGCTCGATGAATCTGGGGATGGGGGCGGCTGTCGCCGCTTCCGCAAACAGGCTGCGTCCGAGGCTCGGTGATTTCCTTGGAACGCTCTGGGCTGTTCTGCGCGAAGTCGTGCGCGGACGCAGATACGACATCAAGGTCAATGGCGAAGAAATCCGCAATGTCGCCCACGCGCTCGTCACGCGGATGCCGCGGATCGCCGGCGGGCTCAAGGTGGCGCTGCCTCCGCTTGCAGAAGACGGGTATGCGCTTTGGTTCGTCAAAGATATTTCGCGCTTCGGATGCTTGCGGATCGTCTGGAATCTGTATCGCGGCAAGCCATGCGGAGAAGTCCGCATCCTTCGCGGCAAGACGGCCATTTCATCCAATGTGCCTGTCGCGCTCGAGTACGACGGCGACCCGCACGGCACGCTGCCGGTAACGGTGTCATTCGCGCCACGTCGACTGCACCTTCTTGCTCCAACCACATAAAAACGAAGAATCTGTTATTTTTACTTTGAAAGTAAAATCTGCATAGACATGTGGCTGTAACAGGAGAACAAGTGGGACAGACGGGTTAGGCGAGCAAAAAATAGCGGATTTTACGTCGCCGCCGTAAAATCGACTGCATATTTTACGGTTGCGATGTAAAAACCGCATTGAATCGCCGGCCTATATATGGTAGAATGACTGCATGAAAGATAGATTTATAACGCAATCTTCCGGAAGTTTCTTCTTGTTTGGACCTCGCGGTACAGGCAAAAGCACGTGGCTGGGATCTGCTTTGCCAGAGGCGTATACAGTCAATTTGCTATTGCCGGATGTCCGGCGCCGTTTGACCGGCAATCCGGAACGGCTCCATTCCATTGTCGCAGAACACCCGGATAAAAGCGTGTTTGTCATTGATGAAATTCAACGCGTCCCGGATCTGCTGGATTCCGTCCACGACATTATGGAGAAGCAGCACCATTTGAAGTTTGTGCTGACGGGATCGAGTGCGCGCAAGTTGAAGCGGGCTGGGAAAGACGCGGACATGCTCGGCGGGCGTGCCGTGAAGCGGACGTGCCATCCGTTCATGGCAGCGGAGATGGGGACGGACTTCACCCTTTCCGATGCTCTGCGCATAGGAATGATACCATTGGTGCGATATCCGAGAAACAATACGAGCGAAGAGGTCTTGGGCACGTATCTGGATGTCTATCTTCAAGAGGAAATTCTGAACGAGGGACTTGTAAGAAAGCTGGAAGATTTCGCGCGTTTCCTCGAAATGGCGTCGTTTTCGCATGGTGCGGTTTTATCGCTGAGCGACATTGCGCGCGAGGCAGAGGTCAAACGTTCCACCGTCGAGGGATATTTTTCGATATTGGAGTCCCTCATGGTGGCGTATAGGCTGCCGGTCTTCACGAAGCGGGCGCGTCGCCAGCTTGTCGGACACGACAAGTTCTACTTTTTCGATGCAGGTGTGTACCGCACATTGCGCCCGAAAGGTCCGTTGGATCGCCCGGAGGAAATCGACGGGGCTGCATTGGAGGGGCTTGTCCATCAGCACCTTAAGGCATGGATAGACTATTCCCTTGTCCGAGGCGGGCTTTACTACTGGCGGACGAGGGCCGGCACGGAAGTCGACTTCGTCGTCTATACGGACAACGGATTCTGGGCGATAGAGGTGAAAAACGCCACGAAGGTGTCAGGCCGCGACTTCTCGGGGCTGAAGGCCTTCCGCTGCGACTATCCAGAGGCAACGACGATATTGCTTTATCGAGGCGGGGAGTGCAAGGTGCACGACGGGACGGTGGTGCTCCCTGCCGAGAGGTTCTTGCAGAACCTTCGCCCTGGACATCCGCTTGTCGAAGACTTATGGAATGGCAAACAGCCAATCAACGGGGGGATGAGCGTATTCCAATGAAAGAATCCGATTTGATCGAGTCTCTGGCGAAAACACATGGCACGCGGCCGTTCGGGGCGGACGCGGAGACCGTGCCTTTTGAAGGGACGAATCTGCTCGTTTCCACGGATTCGTTTTCCGAGAGCGAGGATTTTCTCTCTGGCCTCGAACCGGAAGCCATGGGAAGGACGATGGCGTATGGCGCGATTGCGGACATTCTCGCATGCGGAGCGAAGCCGGAGTTCCTCGTCCAGGCGTGGAACATGGACGACTCGCACGACGAACGGTTTTACGGGCGCGTTGCGCAGGGCGTCCAGCAGGTCGTGTCGCACTACGGCGCGAAAGTCGTAGGCGGCGACATCGGAAGCGCGAAGGAATGGTGCTGGACGGCGACAGTGTTCGCGTCCTGCAAAACGCCGGTCCGCCGCATTGCGTCGCGTCGCGAAGATTTCGATTTGCATGCGACGGGTCTGTTCGGCGCTGCAAATGTCGCGGCGTTTCTCGGGCGCCCCATCCCGGAACCTGCGCTTCGCGATCCCGTTCCCGGAAATGCGCTTTTCGCCACCGATGCGAGCGGCGGCCTTTTCGACGCGATAGAGAACTTCCGCCGCGTCAATCCCGGTATGTGGCTCGAGATAGATGCGGAGCGCGCCGTCGCACCGGAAGCAGCGCGGAACCTCCCGCCGGGCGCGGAGCCGGGCTGGTCGCTCGTCGGCGGCGTCGGCGAATACGAACTCGTGTTCGCCGTTCCCTCCGGGACGCCTGTCGCCGGTTCCGTGAAAATCGGCCGCGGCGGCTTCGCCGCGCATGGCGAACGCGGTTTCCGCATCATGTATGGCGGAAAGACCGGCCGCATGTCCGCGCCGCCGCCGGACTATCGCGCGATCCAGCCAGAGAACCGGCTTGGGGAAACGGCGGCTTACTGGGCTTCCCTTTGGGCGCCCTGACGCTGACGCGTGTCTCCTTCAGGGCCGTGCTTACACAGGATCAAGCACGACCCTTATCTGAAAAAAACTCGTGCCTTCGCCGAGCGTGGGCGAGGCGAGCACGGCCGTGCCGGAGGAAACCGTCACGTCATCGCCCACGGCTTCCCATCCGCCGCCGTTCTTCCTCCTGTAGAGACGCGCCTTCACCGTCACGCCGGAAAGGCCTTCGGGCACGTTCAGGTTCTTCGCCGCGATTTTCACCGTCCCGTCGGATGGCTGCGTCTCCGCTGAATCGCAAAGCACTACGCTTGCGGCTATATTGGGATTCAAACCGAGGCAGTAGCTCTGCCAGACCGGGATTCCGTTCGCTCCGGTGCTCTTGAGGGCCGTTTCGATTTCCGTCGCGCTGCTCGCGCCGTCCACCGCAGTGTTGCCGCATACCCATGAAAGCGGGACTTCCAGATCGCTCAATGAACTCTCGGCGATCTTGATGTGGAAATACTCCGGCGCGGTATAGACAAGGTTGCCGCCCTCGACGGTCAACCTGCCGCCGTCGCGTTCTGGAAGCGCGAATTTCGCTTCATCGCCTTCCGAGAACTTGCCGCCGGACGTTAGCGTGTAGCTCCGGCCATACGACTTCACGGAACCGGCAGCGAATTCAACGAGCGCTTTGTTTTCCGCCGTCGCATTCAGCGTAAGAGCCGTCAATGAAAGCGTAGCGTTGCCGTTTTCGGCAAGCTTGAACTTGAGCTTGGAACCCTGATTCAGCGTCAGCGCCCCTCCGAGAGACGCGGTCCCGGAAGTTTCGGCGACTTCGAGCGTCGTACCGTTGTTGACCGTAATCGCGCCAGTCCTCGCGGCGCCGCCCGTGTGCAAAAGAAGCGTAGACGTGCCGTTCAACGTTACTGCGCCCTTCCCGGGCCAGGCGTTCGCCTTGACTTCGATCGTCGCGGAATCGTTGACGGTCAATCCGCCGGAGAAGATATAGGTCGGATAATCACCTTGCGTAGTGCCATTAGACGTATTGGCGAACACGAATTTGCCGATACCATTCACCGTCACGGCAAAATTATTCGCCGAAGAGGAGTTTTGCGCGGCAATCGGCGCCTCGCACGTAATCAGCCTGGCAACCGTGCTGTCATAGTAGTCGGTAGTATTGAACGTTAGAGTAGACAGCGTCGTGCTGTTGTGCTTATAGAACGCAGGGCTGTCTGTCGCCGTGTTGCCGAGGTTGTCATGATACATAGTCCAGTCGGCATAAGAGCCGAACTCGTGCGTTCCCGAGTTGTAAACCCGGACATAGCCATTGCCGCGGATGATTCCGCCGCCGCCCACAATCGTCTTGCGACGGGGCACAAGAGCCGCATACGTGATAACCCGTATCCTGTTTACGATAAACGTTCCCGCACCACTCGAGGCAATATAGTGCGTTATATAGCTGTTTGCACCGCTTGCCGACACGTAAAATTCGCCATTCACCTTAAATTCGCCGTTGAAGACGTCAAGGAGCTTGGCTTCCGAAGACCTGTTTATTTTTGCCGCACCGACTTCGACCTTTCCGCCGGCTTCGATGTCGAAGTCGCCGTTGTGCTTGTAGAACGTGCCGCCAAGGAGCTTGTAAACGCCGTCGCTCTTTACCGTGGTTCCTCCAATCTCGGTCAAATCCCCGGTTGCAGTGAAATTGTACGTGCCGTGGATGGCGGTAGCGGCACCAAGCTTTGTGCCGGTCGCACCGCCAGTGAACTTGACTATGCCCGGACTCTGGATCACATTAACATTCGCGGAGAACGTCACAGCGTTCAGGAACTCTATTTGGCTCGTCGAATAGTTCTCGATTTTCGTGATGCCGGAGAACGCCGCGCCGGAAATCGTGACTGGCGCGGAACCGTCCGGAACGATTATCGTCGTCGCGGCGAACGCGCTCCCTTCGGGATTCGACAGTTCCGCCGCCGAAGGATTGCCGATGATCGCCGTTCCGCCTGCGGGCACGGCGCCCGAAAGCCAGTTCGCGGCGTCGTTCAAGCTCCCGCTCGCGCCGCCGATCCAAACGTGCTGATTGTCGGCGTTTGAATAAATGCACCAGATTTCCTTTCCGCCGTTTTCGAGGGAGAAATGGGCGTTCAGGCCCGAAGGAAGCGTCGCCGTGGAAAGGGCGTCGCTTGCGAACGCTCCATCGCCGGAGACCGCTACGACCTTGTAAAGCCCGGAAGCGAGCCCGCCGGGAATCGCGAACGCCAGATCAGCGCCGGCGATGGGGGATGGGACGGAAAGCGTCGTGCCGACTTCGACCGTCGTGACGCCGGAGTACGCCGGCTGCACGGAAAGGACGACCGAGCCGCCGCCTTTGTATGTCATGCCGCCTGTCCCGCCGATGGCCTTGGCCACGGTGACGTTTTTGCCGTTGGCATCGAGCGTGCCGCAGTTTGCGCCGACGGTCACTGTCAAATTGTTTTCGCCCGGAATGAAAGCACTGTCGCTCGCGTTCGCGCGGACCGTGCCGCCGTCGATGGAAATCACGGCCGCGCCGCCTTTGGGGTCGCTTTCCGCACCGCCGTTGTACTGGACCTTGTCGAACGTCAATACGCCGCCGTCCGTCACGTTCACAGTCGCATCGCCGCCGCGATAGCACAGATTGAGGGGGCCGTTCGCAAACACGTCGCCGCCGGAGACATTCAGCGTTCCGTGAGACCTGCCGCTAACAATCAAGCCATAATCGTTCGCCGACATTCCGTATTTCGCGCCCGTCCTCACCGTCATGTCCGCCGGACTGCTGTTGGGACTCATGTGGATGTAATTAGCCGTGTTCGTGACCGTGCCGCCTGCAATCTCGAAGTGCGCTTCCGACACCGATCCTATGTCGATGCCGCCGCCGACGGAGAGAAGTCCGCCGTTCTGGATGAACGAGGTGTCGGCTCCCGTCTTGCCGGAGAGGTATATATTGCCAACCGTCAAATCGCCGCCATCCTTGACAAAAGCAGACGCAAGACCTTCAACATTGCCAATACGCCAATTCTGCGGAATGTTCGCGATCGTCGCATTCGCGCCCATGTGCAGAGCGACGGGTTTTTCAGCATCCGTGCCGAACGTAAACTGCGACCAGTCGAGCGAGGCCGTGCCGGACATGGCAAGCGTTCCCTCGGACAGCACGGTAGCGACGCCCGTGCGGCTCTGCGAAAGCGTCAGCGTTCCCGCACCCGTCTTTTCGAGCGGGCCCGCGACAGGCGCGGAAATCGTACCATTCGCACCCGCCGCCACATCAACCTTTGCGGAGGCGATGGTCAGCGCCGCCTCGTCTGTCGCGTTTGTGGCAATTGTCGCGTTCGCCGTAAAGCGCACCTCTGCGGCAGAGACGTCAGCCGCGAGGATTGCAGTGCGCCCTGCCGTATCGAAGATGGCGTTGTTGCCGTCCGACCAGTCTGCGGCGGCGGCATTCTTCGTCCATGCGCCCGCGTCGCCCCAGTTGGTACCCGTGCCGTTCCACGTGTAGTCATCGGCGGTGATGGTGAGCGTGAGCACCCCGTCTTCCACTGCAACCTCGTGAGGAAGCGTAAGCACGCCGAGTTTCGGATTGACATTGAACTTCGCCGCGCTATCCGTCTCGAAAAGCGCGAACTTCCGCCCTGCGGCGGGAACAGCGGAAAAGACGAGTTCGATTGTCGCGGGATTCTCCGCCGTTGCGCTGATGTTTGTCGTCGCGGCGGTAAAAGTGTCGCAGCCCGTTGCATTTGCATCGAGATATATTGTCGCGCCCGCACCGATGGAGAGCGACACCATCCCGTAGTCCGCAACTGTGCCGTCCTGGTCGAAGTAGCGGAGCGTCGTGCCGTCGCCGATTGCGAACGCACCTGTAAGGTTGCCGCCCGCCGTGAACGTCGCCGAGCCGCCGCCGGTCACGGTCAGTCCGCCAGACGTATTCGCAACGGCGGTCAGAGGTTCTGCGATGGTGATGTCGTGGGAATCGGTATCGAACGTCGCGCCGCCGTTGCCGACATAGAGTGTCAGGTCGTTATGCGCTGGAATGAAGCTAGTGTGGTCGTTCAGTGCCTTGATAGTGCCGTTGTCGATTGTTATCGTGCCCGCGCCAGATCCGCCGTTATTCCTGAACAAAATGCGTCCAATGGAAAGCAAGCCGCCGTCCGTGACATTCAGAGCGGAACCCGTCGAGCCGCTATCATAGTTTATGGCAAGATAGCCTTTGACCGTAACCTCTCCGCCCTCGACATTGAGAGTGCCTGAAGAATTGGCGTCCTGCCCGAGCGTGAAATTCTTGTTGCTTGCTTCGCTGTTGTCGAAGACCGCGCCGGTTTTTACTGTCAATATTCCAGTGCCGCCGCCACATCCGATACGGGCGTAATCGTTCAGAATCTTCAGCGTTCCGCCGTTCATCGTTAGGACGCCCGTCTTGCCGGAGCCGTTGGCAAGGACGACATGTCCGAAACTATACGTGCCTGAATCGATTTGCAGATATCCGTCCGCAGTTTCCGCGATATTCAGAGTGCTGCTGCTCGTCAACCCGTAATCGCTCTGCGTGGCAGTGAACACGATTGGATTCTCGGCGGAAGAACCAGCATCAAGATGCAATGGCTGCTGCGTCGCTCCTACTTTCTGGGCGCCAGAAAACGTAACGACATGATTCCAGCTGGGATTGTAGCTTTGCGTTTTGTTGGTGCTGCCATTCTTTACAGTCATAGGCGAGCGAAAATACACATCATAGCTGAATCCGTCAGGAGCGCCGCTCGGAGTAACCCAACTGCCGGAATTGCTTCCGTTGTTGTACTTCCAGGAATTTTTGTCGCTCCATGGGCTCGTTCCGCTCTGTCCGTAAAACAGGAACGACTGCTGAGTCGCCGCCGTTGCGATTTGCGACGCGCCGAGCGCAAGCGCCGCCGCGATTCTGCCTGCCGTATTTTTCATTACCGGTGTTCCTTTCTGTCTATAGCCGATAGCGGTCGTTGGAGTAGGGATAAACGAGACAAAATGAATATAAGGGAAGCCGTCTTGCCGCAGGCTTTCCTTGTGTCCGCAGCTGCCTTGCCGCGGGCGGATTGGATATCGAAATCGCCGGCCGGAAATTTCAGCGGCGGAAATTCAGATGACGTGGGGGGGGGGGGGGGTACGGCACAACCCGGCTCCGCGGATTTCTTTCGCGAAGACCGGCACTCGCACTCGATTCAACCTTGTATATATCTGTCAATACCATCCCCATGCGACAGAAAGTATGGCAAACCCCGTACCTGAAAGCAAGCATGGATTTTGCGGGCGGCTGGCGGCTACGGATTTCCCCGTCCGGGCGTTGCGGCATCCATCGGCACGAGCCGCCACTCTCTCGGGGCGAGGACGCCCGACGCCGTGCGGCCGCCGCCGAAGTCGAGGACGTATTCCTGCCTCTCTTTCGTCCAGTTGGCGAGAACCGCCGCCTCGCGTCCGTCCGCGGCGCGCCACTCGGAGTGGAATACCGCGGGGAGAGCCTTCTGCACGTACGTCTTGCAGCCTTTCATCCTGTTGTAGCTCGAAGCCGACAGAAACCCGACGCGCCTTGTCGCGCACTTGAGCGCGGCGGGCTTGAGAAGCCTGCCGTCGAAAAGGAAGTCGCGGTGGGCGTGGTAGAACTTCGCCGTTTCCTTCATGTACTCGATGTCGCCTGCGAGGCGCGGGTTCGCCACGTCCTTCATCGTGAAATTGTGCACCATCGGCTGAATGCCCCACACGACGCCGCGAGAGAACTCGACGGCGAACTGGTCGGGATGCTTCGCCGCGACGGCCTCGGATTCCGGAGGGTCGGCGTTCGGCCCCCACAGCGGATCCCACGCCGGTATGCCGCCGGGCGTCGCGAAAGAGCCGAAAAGGACCGCCGCGCCGCGGTAGATCGCCGTCACGGCAGGGACGGGTTCATGCTCCGGCAGCGACCCCATGCCGTAGCGCTCCCAGCTGGAATAAACGACGATGAAGGCCTCGAAGAGGTCGAGATACGCTTCGCTCGTGGCCTCCGACGACAGGATGAAGCCGGGATTGTCCTCGCGCACCTTCCGCACGTACCCGCGGTAGCCGTCGACCACGGCGGTGCCGCCGCCGGGCGCGTGCCTGTGGCGGGGATTGTAGCATGGCAGGTACGCCGCGCACGAAATCATGTCCATGTAGGCGCCGTCGAGGCCCGTGCCGGCGAGAGTCTTTTCGAGTTTCCGCATGATTTCGTGGAATCTGGGCGCCTCGCCGCACATGTGGGCCTGGCGCTGCTTCGTGAAAGGATTGAAAGCCACGCCGTACACCTGGCCGTTTTCCAGGACGAGCGCGGATTCCGGCCCGCCGCCGGCCCAGCGCGGATCGTCCTGGTCCCACAGCATTCCGTTCGTGTAGGTCTGCACGAACGCGCCTGCGTCCTTCATGCGCTTCACGGACGCCCGGAACGCCTCCTCGCCGTCGCGCGGCGGCCAGAAGAACGGATAGGAAGTGTCGTACGGGACGCAATGCCACCAATACCAGTCGAGCGCGACCTTCAGCCCGGTCTCCTTCATGAACCACAAGACCGGCTCTTCGACCACGCCGACCCCGCCGCGCCCCCACATCCACAGGCCGATTTCGCGCAGCTTCGAGAAATCGCGGCCCGCCGCGGCCTTGAACCACGGCTCGCCCTCCATCCACGCGCGATGCATCATGGCGGCCTCGTACCATCCGCCGCGGTACGGCGCGTAGACGCCGGGGAAGGCCATCGCGCCCGCCCGGCGCGAGCTTTCCGTCATCGCGGGCGCGTGCGCCACGGCGAGAACGGCTTCGCCGGGGCGCCTGCCGTTGTAGACGTGGAACGCCGCGGGGCCGTTCCGCCGGGCCTCGCCGCGCATGTCGAGATAATGCGAAACGGAATCCTCGTCCATCGCCGCGATGCAGTTGTACGCAAGGAAGATCGCCCCGCTCGAACTGACCTTCCGCCCCGGCTCCATCTTCTCCCAGCGGGGCCTGTAGACCTCGCCGACGTATTGCGGCCTGAAGATCGCGGTCTTGCCGGTCCGCGGCACTGTCACTTCCGGGAACGACACCCTTTGGACGTAGAGCGGGCTTTCGTTTCCTTTCCATTCGAAAGCGGAATACTCGAATCCGCCTTGCGGGAGAAGCGTGAAGCGGGCGGTCACCGTGAAGTCCGCGCCGCACTTCGGGTGGCCCTTCCACACCGCCGTGACGACATTGCCGTTCGTCGCGGCGGACAGCGACGCCATCTGCCAGTTCGAGACCTCGCACACGCGCTTGAAGGCCGCGCCGTCCTTCCGCGCCATTCCCAGCGCGAAGCCGACCCTTACGCCCGCCACGGGCATCTCCTTCGCCGCGACGGCGGCCGTGGCGGCAGCCCGGGCCGGACCCGCGCATGCAGCCAACGCCGCGCCGGCGATGACAACTCCTGCAATCTTGGTTTTCGCCGCTTGGATTTTCATGCGGGCATTATACAATTTCCGGCCGCGGAGGAAAAGCGCTTTGCGCGACGCGGCGGCGGAAAAGCCGGGCGCCGCGCGGGGGAGGGGAGGCCGACGGCCGCCTCGCGGGCCGTCAGCACTCGACCGCGCTTTCCGTGGACTGCAGCAGCAGGACCGCGCGGATGCGGTCCGCCGGCAGGCCTGTCAGCGACGAGAGCGCCGCGCGATAGGCTTTCATCTGCGGCCCGTACGTCCGCCGCATCCGCAGCCCGAACGCCGCGGCCTGCTCGCCCGGCAGCGGCGCGTTCGTCTTGAAATCGTATATCGCGGCGGCGCGTTCCGACCCTTCGCCCGAAAAGACGACGCGGTCGAACCGGCCGGTCTCCCACTCTCCACCTCCGCCGCCGCGCGGGCGGTAGATTTCGTAGCTCTTCTCGCGCCAGACGGACGCCGCGGGGTCCGGTTTCGCGAAAGCGGCGCGGAACGCCGGCGGCATTGCGGCGAGTTCCGCGCCGTCCGCCCACTCCACCGCCTCGTAGCGCCCGTGGGCCTCCACGCCCTTCCTGGCCGCCTCGCCCGCGTCCTGCGAGAAAAGCCCGGAAGCAGGCAGCCCGTGTGCGGCGAAGACGCCGTACGACGACGGCGACACGCGCTCGACCGGCTCCGCCGGCGTGTCGTGGCGCCAGGGGCGGCGCGCCGCGCGGGCGCCGTCCCCGCCGGCGCCGTGTTTCGGCTTGAACTCCGGTTCCGCGCCCAGCTCGAGCAAGACCTTGCGTCCGCATTCCGCATCGCGCTCCGCAAAGCCCGCGGCCGCGGCCGCCGCCGCGACGACGTCGCGGAAAAACGGCTTCGCCGGATCGCCTTTCGCCAGGGGCTGCACGACGTACACCGCCCTGCGCGCGCGCGTCAGCGCCACGTAGTACGTGCGGATGTTCGCCAGAAGACACTCGTCCGCCGTCACGTTCCACGCCTTCTCCGTTTCGGGATTCAGCGCCGCCTCGTCCTCCTGCATGTGCGGCAGGACCCACCCGGCGCCGCAAAGGAGCCCCTGTCCGCCGGGGTCGGCGAGCCACTTCTTCGCGCCTTCGGCGAGCGGCACGAACACGCGGTCGAGCGTAAGCCCCTTCGAGCGGTGGATCGTGAGGATCCGGACCACGTCGGGAGAAGTCCCCTGCTCGCGCTTCGACGACGCGGCGAGAAACGTCTCGAACCCGTCTACCGAGAACCGGCCTGCGCTGCGCTGCTCGTATGCGACGGCCACCCCGACCATCTCCCGGAGCCTCAGCTTCGAAAGGGGGTCGAGACCCGCGCCGTCGCCGGAAAGCGCACTGCAATACTCCTGGAGCGTACGCGAAAGCCCGCGGCGCGAAAGACCGGCCGCGACGGCCTGCGACACGCGCGCCGCCGAAAGCCCGCCGCCCTGCAGGTGCGGGAACAGCGTGGAGCAGACGGGGAACAGCCTGCTCGCGGAAGCCCAGGCGAAGGTGTCGCCGGGATGTTCCGAAAGACGCAGAAGGTCCACAAGCGCGTTCACGGCCGGCACGTCCGAAACGGCGCTCACGCCCTCCCACACAACGGGGATGCCTTCCCGGCGCAGACGCTCCGCGATCTCGCCCCCGTCGTCGTTCGTGCGCACGAGAACGCCGATCGACTCCGTGCCGCCGCCGGCCTTGCGCGCTTCCCACACCCGGCGCAGTTCGTCGACGAGCGCCGGCATGAGCGCATGGACGTCGGCCTTGCCGTCCGGATCCGGGACGCCCAGCACCTTGACGTAGTCGCCGGCTTCCGGCCCGCCGTCCGCGGTCGCCGGCCGGTGGACCTTCCAGCAGTCGCCGGAGAGCCACCTGCGGATCGCGCCTGCGCGGCAGGCAGGCAGGACGGGGCTTTGGAGGTTGTCCGGCCCGAACACCGCATTGATGAAACCGCAGATGTTCCGTCCGTAGCGGTGCGACGTGGCCAGATCCTCTATCTTCCCCATCGACGCGTCGTTGAATGCGGCCCACGACATCATCTCCTTGAACGGGGCGTCGTTCCCGCCGCGCCAGGTGTAGATGGACTGCTTCAGGTCGCCCACGGCCATCACCGTGCGTCCGCCGCCGGAGGATGCGGCCTCCTCGACGAGCGGCTTCAGGCAGTTCCACTGGAGTTCGCTCGTGTCCTGGAATTCGTCGAGCGCCCAATGGTCGAACTTGCCGTCGAAACGGTATTCGAGGTTTTCGATCGCGAGCGCCTTCTCCGAGCCTTCCTTCGCAGCGGAGAGCCGGGTGAAGTCGGAAAACGCCAGCCGGCCTTTCCTGCGGAAACCGCCGTTGTACGCGTCTTCGACGAAGCCGGCGAACGCGATCCTGGCCTCGACCTGCTTCAAGACGCGGCGCACGCGCACGTTGAACATGTGCACGACTGCGGCGCGGATCGCGGCGGCGCCGGCGGCGCCGTAGTCGAAACGGCGCACGTCACCCTTGCCGGTGGCCCATGAGAACTCCGTGGCCTGCGGGTTCCTTGCGAAGAACCTCGCCATGTCGCCCGCCTTGTTTTTCGGGAAAAGGGCCGTTTTCCCGTCGTACGACTCCGCGTGCTTTATGAACGTCGCGGCGGGGTTGTAGCGTCCTTCCGTGCCGACAGCCGACAAGCCGGGGCATCCGCCTTCGCGCGGGATGCCGAGCGCGTCCAGCATGGATTCCGCCGTCCAGCCTCTGCATTCCGGGCGGAGCATGCAGAACTTGCGCCACACATTCAGCATGGACTTTATCTTGTCCTCGAAGACGCGCGGCAGGTTCCCGTCGCGCGCGGCGGCGAAAACATCGATGAATCCCGCCGCGTCGCCGGCGCTTTGGAGGATGGAATGGACTGCGTCCCGGACCGCCTCGCCTTCGGCCGCGGCGTCCAGCACCTCCACCTCGTGCTGGAATCCCATCTCTATCGGGAAATTGCGGACCATGCGCAGGATGAAGCTGTCGAGCGTGGCGATCGTCCCGAGATGCTGCGTGTCCAGAAGGCGGCGCAGAAGCGACGCGAAGTCCGCCGCGCTCCACGCGCGGGAGATTCCAAGCCCCCTGCAGACCTCCGCCGACTCCGCCGCCGCGCCCTCCGCCGACTCCGCCGCCTTCCTGAGCCGATCGAGTATCTTGACGTAGATTTCCTGCGCGGCCGCGCGGGAGAACGTCAAGGCGACTATCCTGGACGGCTCGACCTTGTCGAGCAGCATCAGGCGCAGATACCGCGTGGCGAGGGCGAACGTCTTGCCCGTCCCCGCGGACGCCCTGACAAGCAGGTTTCCCTCAAGCATTTCCAAGCTCCTCCAGTTTCGCCTTCTGCTTCGCAAGCCACCCGCAGGCGCCGCCGCCTTCGCCGAAATCCCGTTCGGGCGAAACGGAGAACAGCCGCCCGAAATCGTACAGCGGCATGTTCTCGCCGGCGCGCGGCGGCCAGAAGACCCCGGCCTTGATGCGCTCTATGGCGGCGCGCGCGGTTTCCATCGAAAGGTCCGCGTATTTCTCCACGGGGACCACCTTCGCCTGGTCCTCGGCGAGGACCAGGTAGCAGTATTCCGCGAACGGGCCGTCGAAACGCTCCGGGGACTGCGCCTCCAGGCACGCGCCGTACAGCGGCAGCTGCACCGACAGCATGCGCACGGGCTTTCCCGGCTCGCCGTTCTTCTTCTCCGAAACCGGCTTCGCCGGCAGTTTCAGCCTGTCCGCGAAAGCGATCTGGCCGTCCGATTTCGAGTAGATATGCTTCGCGACGTCTCCGGCGTCGTCCCAAGTCTTGTAGTCGATGACGCGGAACTCCCTGCCGCCGCCCGGCAGCGCCCGGCAGTCCACGCGGTCGACGAACCCCTTGACCCATACGTCCATCCCGGCGAACGGCCTGGCGAAGAAGGGGATTTCCGTGCCCTCCACGCGCCAGCCGTCCTGCGCCCATGCGGCCTGGACCGCCGCGAACCGCAAAAGCCGCTCGCGCACGGACTGCAGCTGGAGAAGTATGTTCACCGTGGGATGCGCGCCGAACCGGCCGGCCTCCGCGCCGGTCTCCGCTTCGAGCGCCCTTGCGATGGACGCTTCGTCCGCGAGCGGGCGGGCCTTCTGCCCGTCCGCGAAACGCTGCAGGATGCGGTGCACCGCGGTGCCGTAGTCGTCGAACCCGAGCTCTTCCTTCTCCCTGTACCGGTTCCCCATGCCGAGCCCGTACTTCAGGAGATACACGAGCGGAGACTTCAGATAGGTGTCGATGGCCGAGGCCGAGATGTATTCGCGGCCGTCATCCATCCTGGGGAGCGGCGCTTCGTCCGGCAGGCGCGGAATCCATGCGGCCGAGACCGCGCGCGGCGGCGTCGGCGCCGGTTCGCCCGCGTCGCCGAAGAGGCATTCGACCCGCGAGGCCAGCGCTTCGCCGGAGCAAAGGAAAAGCAGACGGCTCGGACGGCAGATGTCGCCCTTGGCGTCGGTGCGCGACACGTACGCGCGCACGGAGCGCGGCGCATGGGATCCGACCAGCTCGTGCAGGAGCCAGGAATCGCGCGCGAGGCGCGTCTCGTTCGACGTCAGGCCGAGCGCCTTGCGCAGTCCGTCGGGGAGGAACGCGTGCCCCACCACCGAATCCGGCACGGAGCCTTCGTGGAGCCCGGCCAGGGCGATCTCGTCGCCGAGGCTCCACACGAGCTCGAGCCAACCTTCGGTCCGCACCGCGTCCTTCTCCGTGGATTCGAGCGAATACGCGGCCGCGCCCAGGATGCGCCGCGCAAGCGCGATCCAGCCGGAGTCCGGCAGCCCGAGCGCGCATATCCTCCCGCCCGAAAGCATCGCCAGCGCCTTCCGCACGCAGTCCGCCGCCTGCGCGAACTCTTTGTCGGGGCGGGCCGCGCCGAGGGACTTCCCGGAGAAGATGCGTTCGAGCATCGCGCGCAGGAATCCGGCGAGCGGACGGTCTTTCCGCGCCTCCTCCATCCACGACAGCAATCCGTCGCCGCAGGCGACGAACTCAGCGACCGCCTCCCTGTCGCGCCCGCGCAGCCCGTCCCGCGGCGGTGCGAGCCGCCCTTCGACGGTGGCCGGCAGACACGCGTTCTGGTAGATGTCGAGCCCGTCCAGCACGCGCGAACGGCTCGACGCGAGGCCTTCGGACAGAAGCGCCGCCAGAACGTCGTCCGCGCGCAACAGCGAGGCGAGCGGCTTCCACGGCAGCCCGGCCGCCGGCGGGCGCCAGAACGCCAGCAGGTCCCGCACGACGACGCCCAGCGAAGACACGGCCAGCCTGTTCCGTCCGGGGTTCTGCATCGCGTACCCTTCGTTCAGGAACGCCGCCGAGATCGCGGTGAACAGCCCGGGGTCGCAAAGCCCGAGGACCGGCGGCTTGAGGCCGGAATCCCGCGCGGGGAAGTCCTCCAC
Organism: uncultured bacterium; assembly: GCA_902799715.1. Classification (GTDB taxonomy): domain Bacteria; phylum Verrucomicrobiota; class Kiritimatiellia; order RFP12; family UBA1067; genus CADCBS01. The sequence goes on from CADCBS010000027.1 coordinate 18,069, forward strand.
GAGCCGCTCCGCCAGCATCCTGCCGTCCGGCAGGCTCGCGATGTCGCCGTCTTCGAGGCCGGAAACGTCCGGGCGCTCCGCGCCGGTCCAGCGTTCCGTCCTGGGGCATCCCCATCTGTCGAAGCGGTCGCGCATGGATTCGCGGCAGTGGAGGAGCGTGACGATCCGCACGCGGTCCTCGTACTGCGCCAGCACGTCGTGCAGCACGAGGACGGGGTCGGCCAGCGCTGGAAGGACGATTTCGCGTATCTCCGGGTCGAGCGGCGCGGCGGCCTTCTTCGCGAGCGCGACGGAGGCGGCGGGGAGCCGGAGCCCGTGCGCCGCGAGGAACGCGAAGAACTCCGTCTCGAACGACGCCAGCTCGTCCCAGCGCGCCTTGTCGTCGCCAAGCGCCGCCTCGAGCACGCGGGCGGCGGCCGCGTCCGCCGGGACGTCCCGCATCAAAAGCCCCTTGCCGGACAGGATGCGCCAGATGCCGGACATCTGGTCGAGAAGCGCGAATCCGGCCTCTGGGTCCAGCACGGCCTGCAGGTCCGCCGTCCCTTCCGCGCGCCGGAAAAGGTGCGGCCAGGCAGCCAGGGCGGAGTTTCTCTTCTCCGAGAGGAAGCACATGAACATCGCGGCGGTCTCGGCCTCGTCCGCGTCCGGCAGCGACCTGTCGGCGGGGACGACGAGCTGGAAGGGAAGGACGACGCGCGGCGGCAGGATCCCGCCCCAGCCGTTTTCGGCCGCCTTCGCCGCGAGCGCGAGGCGCAGGTTCCTGCCGCTCTGTGCGGTAGGAACCACGACCATGACGTGCGCGAGCGACCGCGCCCCCGAAGGGTCGCGCTCGACGCGTCCGCACAGCCACCCGGCGGCGGCCTCGGCAAGTTTGCGCCCCGGATCCAGAAACTCTACCATCCCGGTCCCTCCCGCAAGGCGCCGTCCGGCGCCGCCGGATGAGGTCTCCCTTTTGTCTTCAAGCCGCGTTTCATGCAGTTTCCCCTTGTTCCGGGCGCGGAGCCGCAACGGCCCATCCGCGCCCGGAGCCGCCGATATTATAGCAAAACGGGGGAGGGGAAGCGCGACTTCCGCGCCCGGCGCGCCGCGCGGCGGCGCAAGCCCGCGCTTGCAATGCGGCCGCGAAATTGAGATAATACCCCTTCACCTGCAAAGGAGAATCGCGATGAAAGAGATTTCTGGAAACATAACGGCGGCCGGCGTGAAGATCGCGCTCGCCGCGAGCCGCTTCAACAGCTTCCTCGTGGAGCAGCTGGCGAAAGGCGCGAAAGACGCGTTCGTGCGGCTGGGCGGCGACGAGGCGGACCTCGAACTGGTGCGCGTGCCCGGCGCGTACGAGCTGCCTCTGGCGGCGAAGCGCCTGGCGGAGAGCGGAAGGTTCGCCGCCGTGGTGTGCCTGGGCGCGGTGATACAGGGCGCCACGGCGCACGCCGCGCTGATAAACGAGACAACCGCGCGCGCGTTCTCCGAAATATCGCTCGAGACCGGCGTGCCGGTGATCGACGGCGTGGTGTCGGCGGAAACGCTCGAGCAGGCGGTCGAGCGCTGCGGCACCAAGCAGGGCAACAAGGGGTTTTCGGCGGTGGAGGCGGCGCTCGAGATGGCCGACCTCCTGAAAAAGATAGGCTGACGCCCCGCAGGGGGCCAGGCCCGGATTTTCAAAACGGCGGCCAGTCCGCCAAAGACAAAAGAAAGAGCAAACAATGGCAAAAGTCAAGAAAGTCGCGTTCCTGACGGCCGGCGGCCTCGCGCCGTGCCTGTCGTCCTCCATCGGGTGCCTCATCGACGCCTACACCCGCAAGGCGCCGGACGTGGAGATGATAGGATACATCAACGGGTACATGGGCCTGCTGAAGGGCGAATCGATCCCCGTCACGCCCGAAGTCCGCAGGAAAGCGCTCGTGCTCGTCCGCCACGGCGGATCGCCGATAGGCAACTCGCGCGTGAAGCTCACCAACGTGAAGGACTGCGTGAAGCGCGGCCTGGTGAAGGAAGGCGAAGACCCGCTGAAGGTGGCGGCCGACAGGCTCGTGGCCGACAAGGTCGACGTGCTGCACACCATCGGCGGCGACGACACGAACACCACGGCGGCCGACCTCGCGGCGTACCTCGCCGAGAACGGCTACGGGCTGACCGTAGTCGGCCTGCCCAAGACGATCGACAACGACGTGTACCCGATAAAGCAGTCCTTCGGCGCGTGGACCGCGGCCGAGGAAGGCGCGATGTATTTCGAGCACGTCGTGAAGGAGAACTCCGCCAACCCGCGCATGCTCATAGTCCACGAGGTCATGGGCCGCAACTGCGGCTGGCTCACGGCCGCGACCGCGGCGGCGTACCGCCGCAGGCTGGCCGCGATGGAGTTCCTGCCCGAGTTCGGCCTGACCGCGGCCCGCCAGGACGTGCACGCCGTGTACGTGCCCGAGGCGCCGTTCGACCTCGAAGGCGAGGCCGCCCGCCTGCGCAAGGTCATGGACGCCAACGACTGCGTGAACATCTTCGTGTCCGAAGGCGCCTGCGTGAACGAGATCATCGCGGAAATGAAGTCCCGCGGCGAAGACGTGCCGGTGGACGCGTTCGGCCACCCCCGCCTTGACAAGGTAAACGTCGGCGCGTGGTTCGCGAAGCGCTTCGGCGAAAAGCTCGGCGCGGAAAAGACCATGGTCCAGAAATCCGGCTACTTCGCCCGCGCCTCCGCGCCCATCGAGAAGGACCTCGAACTGATCCGCGCCTGCGCCGAAAAGGCCGTGGACTGCGCCCTCGCCGGAGAAGGCGGCGTGATCGGGCAGGACGAAGACCGCGGCTGCGAAATCCGCGCCTGCGAGTTCACCCGCATAAAGGGCGGCAAGCCGTTCGACGTCAAGAACGCCGAATTCCGCGCGCTCCTGCAGCAGATCGGCCAGCCCGCGCCCGCGGTGTGACGCCGCGCCGCAAAGCCGATTCCTTTCACCGGAGAAGATTCAAATGGAACTTGACGAAGAAATCGCTGAAACGGGCGCCGACGGCGCCCGCGCCGTGGTGGTCGAATTCGACTCGACCGTGATGGATGGCGGCAGGCTGCTGTTCGAGACCGCCGCAAAGCTGCTGCAGAAGGAGGCCGGCATCGAGCTGACGCGCCGCATGGAGGCGCGCTGGCTGCTGAACAGGCCCGCCCAGGCCGGATTCTCCGCCCTGCTCCAGGGCGAAAAGGGCGCGTCCGGCGGCGCGCAGCTTGCGCAGACCTTCCTCGAAGAGTATGCAACGGCCGCGGACAAGGCCGCGCCCGCCGCCGCGACGGCGGAATTCAAGGCGTTCCTGAAGGCGCTGGCCGCCAAGGGCGTGAAGGCAGCCGTCGTTTCGCGCTGCAATCCCGACGCCCTGCGCGCCGCGTTCGCGGACTTCCCCGCCGACGGGCTTTCCGTCCTGCCCGACGAAAACACCGTCTACGGCAACCTGAAGCGCGATGGCTGGCTGCGCGTCTGCCGCAAGTGCTCGCTGCGGGCGCCGCTTTCCCTGGCGATCACCGGTTCGGGCTTCGGCGTGCGCGGAGCGATCCAGGCGGGAATGTCCGCCCTCGCGATGCCGAACGCCGAAACGGAGTGGCAGGACTTCACCGGCGCGAGCGCCGACATAAAGGCGTTCGACGAATCCGCGGTGCGCGAAGCGCTCGCCGCGCTGCATCTGGCCTGACGCGCCATGACCGGAACCGGCCCCAGACCGCCGCCGCCCCCCTCGCCGCCGGAATCGGTGGCGGGCGTGGCGCGGCTCCACGCCATCATGAAGCGCCTGCGCGCGCCCGACGGATGCCCGTGGGACAGGGTGCAGACGCTCGAGTCGCTGAAGCCTTGCGTCCTCGAGGAGACCTACGAGCTTCTCGCCGCGATGGACCGCCCCGAAGACCGCGAAAACCACATCGAGGAGCTCGGCGACGTCCTCCTGCAGGTCGTCTTCCAGTGCGCCATGGCGGAGGAGAAGGGCGACTTCACGCTCGACGACGTGGCGAACGCCGTGGCCGACAAGCTGGTGCGCCGCCATCCGCACGTCTTCGGCGACATCGACGCCAAGGACGCCTCGGCCGTGCTGAAGAACTGGGAGCGCATCAAACAGCGCGAACACGCCAAGGAGGCGCGCCATTCCGCGCTCGACGGCGTTCCGCCCGCGCTGCCCGCGCTCCTGAAGGCGCAGCGCACGCAGGAAAAGGCTTCGCGCGTCGGCTTCGACTGGAAGGACTCCGGCGGCGCGCTCGCGAAGATCCGCGAGGAGGCCGAGGAGCTGCGCAAGGCGGCCGAAGGCGGCGAACCGCCCGCGCGCGTGAAGGAGGAGTTCGGCGACCTGCTGTTCTCCGCCGTCAACTACGCCCGCTTCCTGGGCGTGGATTCCGAATCGGCCCTGCAGGAGGCCACGGAGAAGTTCGCGCGCCGGTTCCGCGCCGTGGAGGCCGCGTTCAAGGCGCGCGGCGCTTCGATGGCCGACGCATCGCTCGAAGAGATGGACGCCGTGTGGGACGAGGTCAAGAATGCCGGTCCTGCATGTGATTGAGCCGCACGGATTCTGCTCCGGCGTGAAGGCCGCCGCGGAAGCCGCCGCCAAGGCCCTCGATTCCCGCCCGGACGGCGCGGGCGGCGTGTACTGCCTGCACGAGCTAGTGCACAATTCCATCGTCGTCGAAGGCCTGCGCGCGCGCGGCATGGTGTTCGTAGACAGCCTTTCCGGCGTCCCGCGCGGGGCGACGGTCCTTTTTTCGGCGCACGGAGTTTCGCCTGCCGTGCGCGCCGAGGCGGAAAGCCGCGGGCTGGACGTCGTGGACGCCACATGCCCGTTCGTCACGCGCGTCCACCGCGAGGTGCGCGCCTACGCGCAGGACGGCCTGCCCGTGGTCATAATCGGCAACGCCGGCCACGCCGAAGTGGCCGGAACCGCCGGCGAGGCGCCGCCGGAACTCGTCCACGTGGTGAACTCCGCCGCGGACGTCGCGGCGCTTCCCGACTTCCCCGGCGGCGCGGCCGGCGTGGTCGCCCAGACCACGCTCGGCACGGACGACGTGGAGGCGGTCCTTTCCGCGCTCCGCGCGCGCTTCGGCGGCCTGCGGACTTCCCCCGCCGCTTCGGTATGCTACGCCACGCGCGACAGGCAGCGCGCCGTGCGCGAATACGTGCGCTCGGCCCCCGGCCCGTGCGGGGTGGTGGTTCTCGGTTCGCCCGAAAGCTCCAACACGCGCCGCCTGGCCGAAACGGCGCGCGCCGCCGGCGCCGCGTTCACCGCGCTTGCCGGCGACATGGCCGGTCTTTCCGCCCTCGACCTGCCGGAGCTCGGCTTCTTCGGCATCACGTCCGGCGCGTCCACGCCGGAGGAATTTCTCGAATCCGCCGTAGCCGCATTGCGCGGCAGGATAGAAGGAGGATGCCGGTGAATCCCATGCGCAGACTGCGCCTCGCCGCGCATTTCATCGCCGCCGCCGCGGCGCCTGCGGCCTTCGCCGGCCCGGTGGCCGCCGCCGCCAC
>CADCBS010000028.1 GCA_902799715.1 uncultured bacterium
CCGACGAGAAGCCGGCATACAGGTTTTTCAGGCTTGTGGCGAATGTCGATTGAAAAATCGCCGCGCTCGAGGTGCCCTGCATACTCGAGAAATGATATATTATTGGAGCCATGTACGCTGGCGCACCGATTCTAAAAACCAAAGGAGATTTAATTATGCCCACCAAGAAGAAAACAAAGAAAATCAAGAACGTACTGATCATTTCGGCGTCGTTTCGTCCGAACTCCAACTCCCACGCGCTTTGCCAGGAAGTCGCGAAAGGCGTCAAGGCTGCAGGCAATAAGGCCGATGTCATCCGTCTTAAGGACAAGAAGATCGGGTTCTGCACCGGCTGTTACGCCTGCCAGAAACTCGGCAAGTGCGTGATCCAGGATGACGCGAACGCGATCGTCGAGAAGATATGCAAAGCCGACGCCGTCGTGTTCGGCACGCCCGTCTACTACTTCTCGATCGCCGGTCAGCTCAAGGCGCTCTTCGACCGCTGCGTCGCGAAGTGGCCGGAGCCGAACGGCAAGCCGGGGATCTCGTCAAGGCGCCGCTCCAGGGTTTTGTCGACTGCTTTGAGGGCGCGAAGATCAAGGGCTTCCTCAAGGCGGGAGGCGTCTACGAGCCCGGTGCCGTGAAGAAGACGAAGTTCATGAAGGCGGCCTTCGAACTTGGCAGGAGGATTTGAAATGAAAGTCCTGTTGGTCATACTTGGCATCGTCGTCGTTGCTGCCATTGCAGTCGTGGCCGGGTGTCGAATACTGGCAAATCGCTCGACGGAGGCGACGGTGGCGCTGACTGCAAAAATCCCGGGCAAGATCGCGGTTGTCTACTATTCACAGTCAAAGGTCGGCAACACGGCGATGGTCGCGAAGTGGATCGCCAGGCACACGAGCGGCGAACTTGTCCCGATCGAAACCGTCGAGGCGTATCCTGACGCCTACGGCGAAACGCTCAAGGCCGCGAAGAAGGACATGGATAACGGCGGAACGCGTGCGATAAAGTCCGTTCCTCCGCTCGACGGCTACGACATGGTATTCATCGGCTCGCCGATCTGGTACGGAACGTACGCGCCTCCGGTCGCGGAATTCTTCAAGACGCACTCGTTTGCGGGCAAGACGGTCGTGCCGTTCTGCACGCACGGCGGCGGAGGCGCGGGCCGTTACTTCGTGGACGTGCGTAAGGCATGTCCGGCCGCGACAGTAAAGGAAGGGCTCACGATTCGCGGCTCGAACCAGGTCGAGCGCCGTTTGGGCACGGGCGTGACGGTACATCATACGGAAGACGACGTCGTCAACTGGCTTAACGCGATTTTCGCCGCGACGGCTGCTTCCGCGACAACGGGAGGCGCGATGGACTTCCAGACGGACATGTTCAAGACCAAAGAAGGCAAGACCGTCACGATTACGGCGATCAAGCACGCAAGCCTGCGCATCCAGTACGACGGGCTTGAAATCCAGGTAGATCCCGTGGCAAAGTACGCGCCAGAGACGGATTACTCGAAGTTTCCGAAAGCCGACGTCATCCTCGTCACCCACGAGCATTTCGACCACGACACCATCGCCGCTCTGAAGAAAGACGGCACTGAGATAGTCGCCAACCCGGCGGTCCAGAAGATGCTGGGCTTCGGAACGGCTCTGACGAACGGCGAAAGTCGCGTGCTTGCGAAGGGAATCAAGTTGGACGCCGTCCCGGCCTACAACACAACGCCGGGTCATACACAGTTCCACCCGAAGGGGCGCGACAACGGGTATGTGCTGACAATCGACGGACTTCGCATCTACATCGCCGGGGATACGGAGGACATCCCGGAAATGTCCGCGCTGAAGAACATCGACGTTGCCTTTCTGCCCTGCAACCAGCCGTACACGATGACGCCGGAGCAGCTCGCGAAGGCGGCGCGGACGATCAAGCCAAAGGTACTGTTCCCGTATCACTATTCCCAGACGCCGGTCAAGCAGGTGGCAGACCTCCTCGCTGGAAGCGGAATCGACGTGCGCATCAGGAACTACCAGTAGCGGCTGTGCGAAAACGCCCAGGTTGCGAAGTCGGCTGGAGAAAAAAGATGACAGATGAACATATAGGTCTGATTGGGCGCGAGTTCCGGCATTTCAAAGGGAATCTCTACCGGCTTGAAGGATTCGCCAAGGACTCCGAGACGCTGGAGGAGATGGTCGTGTACCGTGCGCTCTATGGCGATGGAGGCTTGTGGGTGCGTCCCGCAAAGATGTTCTTCGAGACTATCGAGCGCGACGGAAGGAAGATGAAGCGATTTGAACTGCTGGAGGATGCGAAATGACGTTCAAGGACAAGGTTGTGGTTGTGACTGGCGGGGCGCAGGGGATCGGGAAGTGCATCGCCGAGTGCTTCGCGCTTAAAACGCGCCGCCGCGCCCAAATTGACTTTTGCCGCGATCCCTGCTAAAATGCAATTGTTTTTCTTTGGGGGTATTATGCCCTTGAACGGAAAACGAGGTGACAGCATGGCAACATCGAGCATAACGGCGAACTTCTACTGCGATGACGCAAAGGCGGCAAACACCTTTGTGGATCTGCTGTTGTCGGAAAAACCGCCCGCGAAATGGGTGGCTCCCGTGCCTATGGGAACGGCTCATGAGTTCCGCAACAAACGAGAGGTTGCGAATTTCGTCAAGCGCGTCGTCCGTGCACGTCGTAGCAGGGTTGGTGCATGAAGCGTGAAGTGACAGTAATATCTCTGCGGCAGTTTGAATCTGCCGGCGGTTTGGCTGAAGGGTATTCGTTTGAAGACTTCTCGTGTCCCTTGAACGATGAGGTTCAAGATTTCCTGCAAAAGAAGGCTGTCCATTCGCTGCATCTTGGCGCATCGATGACGTATTTGGTTTACGACAACAGCACTTCTCGTTTGTTGGGCTATTTTACATTGGTCTTGAAGCCGTTTTCCATAGAAAAGGAGAAGTTGTCAAAGACCAAATGCCGTTTGATTGAGCGTTTTGCCGATGCGGACAAGGAACGCTATACAGTAGCTGTTTATCTGATTGCGCAGATCGGAAAAAACTTCGCCATTGAGGACGGCGAACGCATCAGCGGCGACGAGCTTCTAAGACTCGCGTTCGAGAAACTATATGCAGCGAGGGAAATTGTCAGCGGCAAACTCGTTCTTGTGGAACGCGACATGAAGTCACCTGAATTGGTGAGCTTCTACCGCCGATGGAATTTTCAATCGTGGAACGAAAGACACGATGGCAAAGACGGCGTTGATTACGATCAAATGCTCTGCGTATTGAGCAACGCCCTTGTTGCGTAACAATCTCAAATCGTGAAACTGGCAATGAAAGGAACAAGCCCATAGACAGTTAAAACGATCCTCCTTCGCCCTGGCGGGCTACGGAGGATAAATTAGGCGGGGAGAAATCCGCCGACAGCAATTTGCAATGCTGCAAAGCAGTCGTCGAGCGAAATGTGAGAGTTTCAATGAAGACGGCACTTTGTGGGGAAACGCATAATGCGTTCGCCTCGCTTCGTGTTTCTTCAAAGGTAAATCTCACAACCTCGCTCGAGACACGAAGCGAGGTTTTCTTATGCCATCAAATCGTGTCAGCGATTGCCGAGTAGCAACTCGGACGGAAAACGCGCCCTCTTCTTTTCCCGCCCGCGCATCAAAAGCCAAGAGGGAATGGAGAAGCGAAGAGATGGCAAATGCAGTAACATCATGCCGTGTTGACGGGAACACGGTGTATATCTATGATGAAAACGGCGGCATCTGCGATGTGCGCTCGTTTGCGCAGCCAATATCAAATGCGGCAGCATTCGGCGGCGGATATTCCGTAACCGCTGGATATTTGACTTTCACCTTTATGCTGAGAAACGGCATGTTCGAGCAGACAGGCACGTATCAGGCGTAATGTCCCATCAACCGGCTTGCGCCCCCCCTTGCTGGGTCGCAAGCAACCGAAACGAGACCCCGCCCGATTCTCGTGAAGGAAACTAAACAAGGGCACAAGGAGGAGAAAATAACAATGAGCAAAAAATCGCTAAAAAAGATGGCAAAGGTTGCTGGATTCATGCTGTTGCTCATGGCGACATGCGTGGCTATAGCCGCAGCAACCACCAAGTGCCGCTATTGCGGCTATACATCATACGGTTCATGCAGCAATTCGCCCCACGGGAAGCATGAACACGTTGATACGAGCGAACGATGCGAATTCTGCGGCTACACATCATACGGCAATTGCAGCTATTCGCCGAGCGGGAAACATCGCCATGGACACGGCGACGGCAAATGCATCTGGTGTGGCTATAAGACAACCGGCGGCAATTGCAGCTACTCGCCCCACGGCAAGCACGAACTGTAACCCGCAAGGCACGGCGCATCAACTTGTTTGCGTCCCCCTCGCGGGGGCGCAAGCAAAGGTAGGGCGCGATGACCCCATCGCGCCACACGGAACGAGACCTTGCCCGATTCTCGCGAAGTGAAACTAAACAAGGGCACAAGGAGAAACTTATGAAGAATGCAGAGCAACTAATAAGTATTGCAAATTCGATGCTTCAAAGGAAACCAATGGAGGAAGATCTGGAATCTGAGCGTTGGAAAACCGAAGTTGTCGAGTATCTCATATCAATTGGTGAGCATGACAAGGCAAAAAGAGTTCGGAACAGTAATCTTATAAATGCATTTGGAGAGGTAGAATCCGATATGTGCATAGTAAATTGGAACGAAAAAAGTATTTCTTTGATTGTTGAAATACTAAAGAAGTGTGTGAAATAATCTGCAATACACGTTAAAAGCAAATCACTTTCCACCCATGCGGGTGCATGGGTGGGTTGTACAACAAACCAAACAAGAAAGGAGCCAGAAATGGCTTACAAGAAACCAAAAATCATCGCGAAGAGCGAACCGAAGCAGACCTATGTTGCTGGATGCCCATGGAATTGCGGAGAAGGTGACCTTACACCCGTAGGTTGTGGCTATGGGGGACGGCACTGTATGGTTGTAATACAAAATTAATGCAACCGCCGCTAAGACGAATGGCCTGTATTCCATCGCATAGTCACGTTTCGACGGGTGTCGAAACGTGAAGTAAAAAACAAAGAGGCCTAAGCCTCAGAAAGGAGCCAGAAATGGCTTACAAGAAACCAAAAATCATCGCGACGAGCGAACCGAAGCAGACCTATGTCGCGGGATGCGGCGCGTATAGCTATCGCTATCCCGAATGCACCTATCAAAACATGGAGTGCATGAAAGGGCCTTTGAACTGAAGAGAAATCCTGTGAAGGAAGCGGATGAAACGAGGCGCTCCCTCGTTTCGTCCCTGTTCAACACTCAAAGGATATGATTCGATGAAGGTAAAGTCTAAAGGATTTTGCCGCACAAACAATAATCTTTGCATGATTAACAATCCTCGCACAGAAGGTTTTGTGCTAATCAAAGATGCTTCTGATTTTTTGCGACCTTTGATAACAGGAGAAGACACCCGAAAGGTCAGAAAAGAGATTGCCGCCAAATATAGTGTGCCTGAAGTAGAGGTTACTCGCGATATGTTGGCATTATATATACAACTGGCAAATATGGGATTGATTGAGATTTCAAGTGGGCCATGGAAAAGAATTTTACACGACCCGGCAATAGATGCTTTTCAGCAATTTCCACCTTCCCAAGGAAGCGAAGGGGCAGTGAGTGATTTTTATGAGTCTAACAATCTTCTTCCTGACTTACACATTGATTTGACCGATGCTTGTACAGAGCGATGTATTCATTGTTATGTGCCGCAGGGACAGTGCGATTTTCTACCGTATGATTTGGTTGAGAAGGTTCTGCGAGAGTTTCGAGAACAGCAGGGGTTGACTGTGCAGTTGTCTGGAGGCGAATGCATGATGCATCCAGATTTTGCACGTATCTGTAGACTCAGCCGCAAGCTCGATTTGAATTTTATCGTGCTTTCCAATCTGACGCTTTGCAACGAAAAGATAATCGAGGTGCTGAAAGAAACTGATCCGCAGTTTGTGAATGTATCGCTTTACAGCTTGGCGCCAGAAGAACATGATGCGATTACGCAGATTCGCGGCAGTTGGAAAAAGACGATGGCGGCGATAGATGCATGCCAACAAGCGGGCATACACATTCGTTTGGCGACACCTCTTTTGAAGGCAAATCAACACGCCTATCCAGCATTGCGCAAATTTGCGGAAGAACGTCATGTACACTTGATTCCCGATTGCGAGATTATCCCCAAGTGCAACGGGGATTGTTCCAATCTGAATTATGCGTGTTCGCCAGAAGAAGTTGAGGCCGTATTGCGCCAGGACAAAGCATTTTGGGATCGTGGATATGGACGCGGTGTGATTCCGAGTCCTAAAGACAAGGTTTGCGATATTGGCAAACTTCTTTGCCTCAATAGCAAGGGCGAATATTATCCTTGCTCTGGAATGCATGGCTATGTGCTTGGCAATGCAAGAAACGATACATTGACGGAAGTCTGGAGAGGCGAGAAGATGGAGTATCTGCGTGGGTTGAAGAACAAAGATTTCCCTAAGTGCGCGGGGTGCGAACATCGGCCGTTTTGCAAGGTATGTCCGGCGTTCAACTATAATGCGACCGGCAGCCTTTTTGAGACAATCCCATCGAAATGTGCGCTTGCCGAAGTGAAACATCGTGTGTTTGGAGAGAAATGATATGTTGATGCGATTGTCGAAGAATACGTTTGTCCGTCAGTTTGGTCCATTCACTTACGTGATTGGGCGGATCAACGCATTCGATCAGATGTTCCGCGACGCGGAGCCGTTCTTTCGTTGGCTCACCCGCGAACCGATAGAGAAAGGCGAGCTGTTGAAACGGATATGCTCAGTTTATACTGGAGCAGACGCGCAGGAAATCCGCGCCGATTTCGACGCGTTTATGAAGCCGCTTATCTACGACAAGATTATTCTGTGCGGTGAGAGCGCAGAGGAACTGGATGCGGCGGAAGAATCGTTCTCTTATGATGTCGAGCATCCAAAGACAATGGATACGCATGTGCCGGTCGCATCGAAAGAGGCGTTTGAGACATTACCGCAGAAGGTACTTGGCGATTGGTTCCGCGAGCATCCGACAGTTTTCACCTTGCAGATTGACGTGACCCAGGCGTGTACTGAACGTTGTGTGCATTGCTATATCCCCGAATATAATCCTATCTATTTGCCATTTGAGAACATCAAAAAGGCCATTGACGAACTGCGGGAAATGGGTGGTTTGACGCTTTCACTGTCGGGTGGCGAATGCATGATGCATCCAGATTTTGACAGGATAGTACGATACGCGCGTGAAAAGGATTTGATCGTCGGCGTGCTTTCAAATCTAACACTTTGCGACGACGCGAAGATAGAATTGTTGCACGAAGCGGAAGCGACTGTGCAAGTGTCGCTTTACAGCATGAATCCCGATGTACATGATGCCATTACGCGGCACAAAGGCTCTTGGCTCAAGACCAAGACTGCCATAGAGAAGATTCGCGCGGCGCATATCCCTTGCCGGATATCGTGCCCGACCATGAAGGCGAATTACAAAGACTATCTCGGAGTTTTGGAATACGCACGCTCGTTGAAGATGGACGCGCAGACGGATTTCATCATCATGGGGAAGATGAACTGCGACACGAGCAATCTCACGTGCCGACTTAATCTTGACGAGACGCGCCATCTTCTGGAGGACATTGTTTTCCGTTCTGTACCGATGAAGAGCGAGTATTTCAGCCCGGGCAAAAAGGAGAAGATGCGTACGGATGCTGAATTCATAGCGGACAAGATATGCGGCGCATGTGTGGACAGCGTCTGCCTTGATGCAACCGGCAATTATTATCCGTGTCCGGCTTTCGCCGGGGTTGTTCTTGGGAACTGCTACAAGCATACGCTCAAGTGGGTTTGGAACGAATCGCCGGAAACGCTGCGATTGCGGAATGTCAGGGGTCGCGATTTCCCGAAATGCGCTAAGTGCGAAGATCGCGACTACTGTTCTATCTGTATGTGCCGAAACTTCAATGAGACAGGCGATATATTCAAACCTACCGATCACTTCTGCAAGGTAGCGAAGGTGAATCACGAAGTAGTAGATGAGCGTTTTCGTAGAATTGAATCAATGCCATGATCTGCGATGCTCACATACATGTCGGGTACTACAACCGAAAAGGACACGCGGAGCCGTTTTATTATTCGCCGCGGCGGATATGCACGGTGCTGAAGAAGTGTGGCGTCGATGAATTCGTCTATTCCTCGACGAGCATGCAAACGCACGGAATAGACTTCGGTGATGTGAACCGTGAAATGTGGGAGGTACAGAAGATATTCGGCAAAGGTGCACACCCGTTCCTTTGGGTGACAAAGCGATATCATTTTGCAAACCCAAAGCTCTCAGACCTTGAATATGGATTCTACGAGGGAGTAAAACTGCATGGTTTGGACGGTTCACAATGGATAACGGAGAATGCTGACGCACTTGAAGATATTCTTTCCATCGCAGAAAAGTATGACAAGCCCGTGATGATACACACGGGGCGCGAAGAAGATGCGCGGCCATCAAATTACCTCCCGTTAATTCTGAACCATCCTAATCTGCGGTTCAATCTGGCGCATGGCCGACCTACCGAAGAAGTGAAAGAGTGCATGGGTGCATCGAACAGCGTCTTTGCCGATATCTCCTATATGGATCCAGATGACATCCCAAAATTCTTGTCAGATGGCTGGGCGGATCGACTTTTGTGGGGAAGCGATTTCCCGACATACGCGGCAATATCTGGCAAGTCACTTACAAAAACCATGCGAGAAGATGTGAAGAACTATAAATGGCTTGCAGAGAGAATCGACTTTGCCGCCAACTTTAGACGGTATCTGAAAGGTGGATCGTAAAGTCCAGAATATGCGGAATCGTAAGATCATTGGAATGATTTCTCGAATGCCTTTCGACATTCTATTGCCACTCGCCTTGACCCTTCTTTCCGGCTGCACTCACTTCGCCACTGCACCCGCAGTGCCTATCACGCTGTACGAGAAGGTGGCGTAGGCGGTCTGGATGATTGTGGCGATGTTCTGCCTGCGCGAACCTCCGCCCGGGGACGAGCAGCCGATTCCTACGCTCATTTCGCCTCCTTGCACGTCACCGCAGCGCTGTCGTAGACCTTGTGCGTTCCGCCGACAATCACTGTCTCGCCAGTCTTGAGGCCGGACTTCACGAACACGCGGTCGGGAAGAAGCGCACTTTCTTCAACGGCGCGGAGAATCGCTTTCCCGTCTTCTACGACATAGACGAAACTCTCGTCGCCGTCCTCGATAAGAGCCTGCGGCGGAACCCACGGCAGAACGCCGGACGCGGCGACGGCAAGTCCAAGGCGATGGTTGCGCCCGATGGTGCGGCAGCGGCGTTCTTCCTGCGCGTGGGGGTGAAGTAGCGCAAGCGGCAGGGCTGACAAGCCGGAACTGAGCGACAAGACCGAGATTGTTGCATGAAGCGCCTAAAACTGCCATCGCAAATGGCGAATTCCGCCAGAATATGCCATTTGCGTTGGCAGTTTCGGTTGACTTCCAGTCCCTTATTATGTAGAATATGCGCCATGAAAGCCATAAAAAGATGTATACCGCCATACGAAGAAAGCTTCTTTCTTCTTGGGCCTCGCGGAACTGGCAAGACCACGTGGCTCAAGGCGCAGTACAGCGACGCCGTTGTAATCGACTTGCTGAAGCCAGATGTTTTCAGGACTTTCCAGACAAGGCCCGAGAGCCTTGCCAATGTCGTGAAAGGCAATGCGCAGGCGCACTGTTTTGTGCTTGACGAAATTCAGAAAGCGCCTGAATTGCTCAGTGTTGTGCATTCGCTTATAGAAGAGCATCTGGGACTGCAGTTCATATTGACAGGCTCAAGCACCCGCAAGACAAGGCGCACCGGCGCGGATCTGCTGGCCGGGCGGGCTGTACGAAAGACAATGCACCCCTTTATTGCGAGCGAATTGGGGGAGGACTTTTCTATAGATGATGCTTTGCGGTATGGAACGCTTCCGGTGGTTTGCGGTACACGCAGAAAAGATGCCGCACTCTCGGCCTACATAGATTTGTATCTTCGCGAGGAAATTCAGCAAGAGGGTCTTGTCCGAACGCTTGCTCCTTTTACGCGATTTCTCGAATCGGTCTCGTTTTCGCATGGTTCTCAGCTTGTTTCAAGCGCGATAGCCAGGGATTGCGGTGTCGGGAGGACGACGGTCGACGGCTACCTGAAGATATTGTTCGATCTGATGATAGCCTCCACGCTGCCGGTTTTTTCAAAAAGGGCGAAACGGGCCATGGCGGTCACGGCTAAATTCTATTTCTTTGATACCGGCGTATTCCGCACATTGCGCCCAAAGGGGCCTCTTGACCGTCCGGACGAAATCGACGGTGCCGCGCTTGAGGGGTTGGTGTTTCAGCATCTGGCGGCGTACCTCGATTATTCATCGCGGCGAGAGAGCCTTTATTGCTGGCGAACCGCCGAAGGCAAGGAAGTGGATTTTGTCATCTACGACGACAATGATTTTGTTGCGCTTGAGGTCAAGAACGCCGCACGACTTGATTCACGGGACTTTGCCGGTCTCAAGGCGTTTCAATCAGACTATCCAGAAGCGAGAGCCGTGCTGCTCTACAGAGGCGAGACGCACTATATGCATGGGAATGTGCTTGTCGTCCCTGTCACCAAATATCTTTCCAAACTCGTGCCAGGCAGTCGGTCGCCGGACGCAGCCTGGCGCAGATGAACCGTATCGCGGCCGCAATCTTCGCGTTTGCGAGGGAATGCTCGTTGAGAATGTTGTCGCCCAGATGATCAGAGACGCAGGACATACGCCGTATTTCTACGCCAAATCGGACCGCCATGATGCGCAGAACCGCATGGAGATTGATTTTCTCGTTGACAGGCCGACGCTTGCCAGGCGACACAACGTTTCACCGGTAGAGGTTAAAAGCGGATATAACATTCAGCTCACTGCGAAAGTATTGCGCGAAATTCAGGCAATTTCTGTCAACGCCATATCTCATTCACGGCGTCGACTATTCGGAAAAGGACGGCATTACGTTCGTTCCGTTCTACATGACGCCGTTTATCGCAACCGGTTAGGAATTCCACGCATTGACCGACCTCGGCAAGGCGACCGTCCCGATCGTACACGCGATGGACAAGTGGGGTGCCGATTTCTTCACCCGGCTCGGAGTGCCCACCCCCTGCGATGAAACATAAACTTCGATGAACAGGAGACGAATATGAATGTGAAGCAGACAATCGACAGAAACCGCGAGGCGATGCGCCTCTTCGAGAAGTGCATCAACACGAACGATCTTGAACTGGGCCGCAAGCTCATCGCGGAAACGGCGGCGTTCAAGACGCCCGTTTCGCCCGTGCCTCTCTACGGCGCGGAAGGATACTTGAGCGTAGTCAGCCTCATGCGGAAGAGCTTTCCGGACGTGCAGTGGAAGCTTGTCGACATGGTGGCGGACGAGAAGACTGTCGCCGTTTGTTGGGAATGTTCCGGCACGTTCAACGGTAAAGCGCCGTTCGCCGGACTCCAGCCGAACGGACGCCGCTTCACGACCACGGTCATGAACTTCTATTCGTTCGACGCCGACGGCAAGATCTGCAAAGACGTCGCCGCAACCGGCATAGCAGGCATTCTGCAAGGTATAGGAGCGATTCCATGACGCGCGGCCATTGTCGTTCAACAGAAACAAATCAAGGCAATGTCGCTGCATCAAGCATAAATGAAATCAAACAGGAGCGCGTATGAAAATCCAAAATTTTTCTTCTTCGCTGTTGAATCTCCTTCGCGGCGGATTCGTCCGCTTTGCGCCGTTCAATATTCTTATTGTGATTTTTGCGATAAGTCTTATCTGGTGCGGCCATGTGGCATCAATAGAAACAGCGCCTCATAGATTGCCCCTTTCGCTTGCCGCCGGAGCCTGTTGGGGGGCGCTTTTTGCGCTTGCCACGCGTCTTGCGGTCGAGCGGTGTGCGTGCCGAAGCGTTTTGGCGAACACGCTTCCGGCGGTTATCGGTGTGATAACGGCTGCAATCGGCGCGTCGTTATGGTGCCGTTTACTTGATTCGCACGAGGGATGTCCACTCTGGGTGATGCTTTATTTTGGAAGCATCGTTTCGATTGTGTCGTTTGCCGTGGCGCAGCTGTTCGGCGAACGGAACGCCTGGACGGTGTTCGGGCGGGTTTTTCTCGCTGCGGTATTCGTGTGCCTTGTCACACTTGCAGTTCATTTTGGATCTATCCTCTGCATTGCCGCCTATGACGAGTTGATTGCAAAAGCGAGTCACTCGATCTGGCTCGACATATCTATTCTGGTCTGGTGCGCTTTGGCGCCTGTGTTTATGGCGGCTACACTCCCGAAAGACAACGAGCCGACCGAACACCCCAAAGCTTTCACCGTGCTGTTTTGGTTCCTTGTTCCAATCGGGATGGTTCTGCTTGCAATCTTGTACGCATACATAGCCAAGATTGTGATTACCTGGTCCATGCCGTCCGGCACTATGAACTGGTTCGCGTCCTGCGCGGTTGGCGGTTATCTCTTCCTCTGGCTGTCGCTGCGCGGTTCCCGTGTTAGACTTTTCGCTTTCTTGGCACGGCGGGGATGGATTGCGCTTCTTCCCGTTGTCGCAACGCAGATTGTAGGCATAGCGATACGGTACAACGCATACGGACTGACCGCGCTGCGGATGGCCGGCATGGCAACACTTGCCATCGGCATCTATGCTCTTGCGCTTGCAGCGCTGGACCGTCCGGCGAGGAGTGCGTTCATCGTGCTGGCCGCTGCGGGATTGATTTTGACGGTTTCGCCCTTCAACATTTTGGATGTGCCGATCATGCAGCAGTCGGCGCGTCTGCGTTCGGCGCTGGAACGGGCAGGCTGTTTTGTGGACGGCCGTTTCATCGTGCCCGAGAAGCCAAACATCGCGGAGAAGGATGCGAAGATCATAGTCGGAGCCTGGCAATATCTGACTGAGCGCGGCTGGACAGACTTCGATTGTTCCAGAAGAGGGAGCGGCGCAGATTTACTGCGGGTGCGCAAGGGTATCTGGAACGGCAACACGTTCACACGCGAACTCGCGGAGACGGTCAAGACGCTGTCCGGGCGGAAGCACCAAGACTTGCCGGGAATGCTCAAGATCGATCCGGCGAATTTCACCGATCGAAGACATGTCTCGATAGATTCAATGACAACCGATGAATTCAGGCTTGAGCGGGATTCCGGCGCCGTGGATATTTCGGGCTATGCGAAATTTGAAATCGCCGATCCGGTTCTCGGCTACGAGAACGGCAGGTATTTTGTCTCATTGCCGCAATCTGCATTGACAAACCGCATTGACGTGACGGCACACGTGGAAAAAATTCTTGGCAATCCAGGCAACGACGCCAACACCGAATACGGCAACTATCGCATCCATACCTTGCGTGCTGAAGACGCAGTCTGGGAACTTGCGCCCGACACGGCTTTCCTGGTGAGAAGTTTGACACTTCACCATCCGCAAGAAGAATCATGGTTAGGGCACAGTCTGTATGGTTTCATTTTGCGCAAGTGACGGCAGACTGGCGGTGGATTGAAGAAAGGGAAAACAAAAAACGGAGAGGTGTTCCGGCACTTCGGGCGTACGCCGGAGTTCCTGGTGCGCGCAGTCGCGGCCTGCGCCGATCTTGCGAATGAAGCGAGCGTCCAGAAACTGTTCGAGCGTGCGCTCAATTGCGGCTTCGCCGGTGTCTGGACAAGTCTCAAGCATTAGCGCCTTCGTGAATTTCCCGGCCGTCCGGTCAATCGCGTTGCGGACATGGTCGGGCTTTGACATTCTTGCACCGATTACATCCGTGACGCGTTCCTCAGCCGATATTTGCCGCGGTGTTGCCGAAAGAAGGCGATTTTGGCAAAATACGCACGGCATGAAAACATCAGCAGATACAGACCTGCCGGCGCTGTCGCCGGAATTGCGCGACGCGGTGCGGGGGATCGGGCGCCTCGTGCGCGGCGCCGGAGGCCGCGCGCTGCTCGTGGGCGGCGCCGTCCGCGACCTGCTGTCAGGCGCGAAAAGCGTGAAAGACGTCGACATCGAAGTATTCGGCGTGGCGCCGGACGCCCTGCGCGGAATAATATCGGCGAAATACGAATCGGATCCGTGCGGCGAGTCTTTCGGCGTGCTGAAGATAAAGCACCTTCCGGTGGACGTATCCATGCCGCGCCGCGAAACGAAGCGCGGCAGCGGGCACAAGGGGTTCCTCGTGGAATCCGATCCGTCGCTTTCCGTGAAGGAGGCCGCCGCCAGGCGCGACTTCACCATAAACGCGATCTACCTCGACCCGCTCGAAGGCACGGTCGAAAACCCGTGGAACGGCGTGGAGGACCTGGAGGCGGGCGTGCTGCGGCACGTCACGGACCGCTTCAGGGAGGACCCCCTGCGCGTCCTGCGCGGGATGCAGTTCATAGCGCGCTTCGGCCTGCGCCCGGCCCCGGAGACGGTGGCCGTCTGCCGCACGATGGATATCGAGGGCCTCGCGCCGGAGCGGTTGTTCGAGGAATGGTCGAAGCTCGTCCTGAAAGGCGTGAAGATCGGCGACGGGCTGCGCTTCCTGCGCGACACCGGTTGGGTGCGCCACTTCCCGGAGCTGCAGGCGCTGATCGGCTGCGAACAGAACAGGGAATGGCATCCCGAAGGCGACGTGTGGAACCACACGTGCCTGTGCATGGACTCGTTCGCGCGGGAAAGGACCGGCGACAGGGACGAGGATCTGATCGTGGGGCTGGCGGTGCTTTGCCACGATTTCGGCAAACCGGCGGTTTCGTCCGCCGACCCTGCGGACGGCCGCATACGCAGTCCGGGGCACGACGTGGCGGGGCTCGAACCGACGCTTTCCTTCCTGCGCAGGCTGACGAACGAGGAAGCCGTGCTCCGCGCGGTTCCGCCCCTGGTGTGCTGCCACATGCAGCCGTATTCGATATGGAAGTCCCGCGCGTCCGACAGCGCCGTGCGCAGGCTCGCCGCGCGCGTGGGGCGCATCGACAGGCTGCTGCGCGTGTGCAGGGCCGACGACACGGGGCGCTACGCCGCCGGCGACGCGCCAGGACGCCAATGCGCAGAGCTGGAATGGCTCGCCGCCGCCGCCGAGCGCCTGCGCATAGCCGACTCCGCGCCGAAGCCCATTCTCATGGGCCGGCATCTCGTGGAAGCGGGCTTCAAGCCTTCGCCGGAATTCAAGAAGATTCTCGACGCGGCGTACGAGGCCCAGCTCGACGGCAAGTTCGATTCGCTTCCGGGCGCGTTGCGCTGGTTCGCGAAAAACATCGCGCCCGGCGCGCCGCAAGGCCCGGGCCGGGGCAGGGAGACAAAGAAATGAACATCCGCTTGGCATCAGTGCTTTCTGCATTCGCGGCGATAGCCGCGGCGGCCGCGCCGGCAGGCGGCGCCGCCGGCGCGTCCACGCTGACCGTCGCCGCGCCGATAGCGAAATGGCGCGACGCGATACCGCTCGGCAACGGCGGCGCGGGCGCGCTCCTGTGGGGCGGCGGCGGCAGGCTGAACGTGACGCTTGACCGCGCCGACTTCTGGCACAACGTGGACCTGCCGACGTGGACTTCGCCGGAATTTTCGTGGAAGACGTTCGTGGAGGCCGTCCGCACCGGCGACGCCGCGCGCCGCGACAGGATATTCGGCGTGCGCGGGAAGTCGGCCACGAAGCTGCCGGGAGTGCGGCTGACGATCGACCTCGCGGGCGGCGCGACGGCGAGGAGCTTCTCGCTCGACATCGCTGCGGCGGTCGCGACCGTGTCGGTGGACACGCCGCAGGGCGCGAAAGAGATAAAGGCGTGGTTCGAGAACGGCGACACGCTTCTTTCGATGGAGTTCCCCGACGGCGTGGAGCCGGCCGCGATGCGGTTCGCGGACAACAAGTCGTTCGACGCGCTCGGCGGATACCCGGCGCCGGAAACGTCGATCGACGGCTCGAAGGCCGTGTACAGGCGCCGCCGGCGCGCGGGCGCGCGCAACCGCTTCGACCGCGACTTCGAAGCCGGGGTGCGGTTCGTCCGCGGCGGCCCCGGCGAGGCGACGCGCGCGTACTGGCGCCGGTTCGCCGCGGAAAGCGCGGTCTCCATCCCCGACGCGGACATGCAGCGGCTTTACGACTTTTCCGTGTACCTGTACGGAGCGGGCGCGCGCGCCGGCAATCCGCCCATGGCGCTGCAGGGGCTGTGGACGGCGGACAACGGAACCCTGCCGCCGTGGAACGGCGACTACCACAACGACCTGAACACCGAAATGACATACTGGGGCGCCGGCCCCGCGGGGAAGATCGAGGCGCTGGAAGCGTTCGCCGGTTTCTACATCGAGCGCCTTCCCGAATGCCGCGCCTTCTGCAGAAAGCTGTTCGGCGACGGCGCGGACGGCGCCGTGATCCCGCCCACGATGGGCTTCGCCGCGCAGCCCATCGCCGGATGGACGGCGTACGTCGTCCCGCCCGTGCACGGGATATGGGTATTCGACACGATGTGCGACGCCTGGGACTACGACCCCACGCCGGAGAAGGCGGCGAAGTACCTCGCCTTCGGCCGCGAGCTCGCGGCCGGGCTCGAGCACGCATGGAAGATGGAGAACGGCGTGCGCCGGTTCGACGTGTCGTGCTCGCCGGAGGTCGGCGACAACGGGCCGAAGTCGTTCCTGAAGGCGAACTCCTCGTACGAGCGGGCGATCCTCGCTTCCTTCTACGAGTGGATGGGACGCCTCGCCGAAGCCTGCGGCGAAAAAGCGGAGGCCGCCAAGTGGCGTTCGTACATGTCCACGTTCGGCCCGCCGAACGTGTTCGACGGCGGCACGCTGGAGATATCCGCCGGCAATCCGCTTTCGCAGTCGCACAGGCACGCCTCGCACCTGATGCAGGTGTTTCCGCTCGTCAACGTCCCGCCCGAGCAGGCCGTGGACCCGGAGCGGTCGGTGGACTTCTGGGAAAGGCTGGGCACGTCGTGGTGGACCGGGTATTCCTTCGCGTGGGCCGGGTGCATGGAAGCGCGCCTCGGGCGCGGCGACCGCGCGCACCGCTACCTGAAAGACTTCCAGCGCGCGTTCGTTTCGCGCTGCGGATTCCACCTGAACGGGGACCAGACGCGCAGCGGCCTGTCGCGCTTCACCTACGATCCGTTCACGCTCGAAGGGAATTTCGGCTACGCGCGCGGAATACAGGAAATGCTCATGGGCTGGGACGCGCAGGAGCGCGTGGCCACGCTCTTTCCGGCGCTGCCGCGCGAATGGGACGGACGCGAAGTCTCGTTCCGCGGCCTGCGCATCCCGGGCGGCCACAAGGTTTCGGCGCGCCGCGCGGCGGACGGCACGGTGTCGTGGAGCGTGGAGCGGCGCGCGGAATCCGGGCCGGAGCACGATTTCGAAATCCACGCCGCGCCGCAGCGCAAGCCGCCCGCCGCGGCGCCCGGGCGCCGGGCGGGCGCAGGTCCGGCGGACGGTCAGACCTCCGCGTAGGCGCCGAGGAACGAAAACCTCTCCACCTGCGGATCCGAGGCGAATTCGTCAAGCAGCGCCGCCACGCGCGGATCGTCCGCGGCGGCCTCGAACTCGAACGTGAAGCGGAACTCGAAGTCCATGCCTGGTATCGGGCGTGATTCGAGCTTGGTGAGGTTGACGTCGATCGCGGCGAATTTCGCCATGACGGAGTAAAGCGCGCCGGGCCTGTGCGGAAGAGTCATCATGATGCACATCTTGCGGGCCTCGGGGCGGATTTCCGCCTCCTTCGAGATGCAGATGAAGCGCGTGTAGCTGGCGGCGTCCGCCACGCCGCCGGCGAGGACGTCCAGCCCGTAGAGCTCGGCGCATTCGCGCGAGGCGAGCACGGCCAGGTCGCGCCGCCCCGACGCCGCGAGCGCGCGGGCGGCGGCGGCGGTGTTCGACGCCGGCGAGACCGTCCATCCCGGGTGCGCCGAAAGGAACGCCCCGCACTGCGCCAGGGCGTGCGGGTGCGACGACACCTCGCGTATGCCTTCCAGCGCGGCGCCGGGCGCGCCCAGCAGGACGTGGTCGATCTTCTGCCTTGCCGCGCGGACGATGCTGAAGCGGTGGCGCACCATCAGGTCGTACACCGCGGCCACCGATCCGGCCGACGAGTTTTCGATCGGCAGGACGCCGTAGGGGCACATCCCCTTTTCTACCGCGCTGAAGACGTCGTCGAACGTGTTGAAGAACATGATGGCCGCCACGGGGAACATCTTCACGGCCGCCTGCTGCGAGTAGGAGCCCTCCGCGCCCTGGCAGGCCACCGTGGCGCGCGCGGGGAAAGGCCCGTGCGCGCGGGCGCGCGCCGCGGCGATGGCCTGCGACACGGCCCCGGCCCGGCATACGCTGGCGCGCTGCAGCGCGCGCGACGTTTCGAAAAGGCTGCCGAACAGCAGCCGAAGCGGCGTCTCCATCCAGGCGGGCGCGCGGCCCGTGACGCGCGACACGATCTCGCGCTCGCGCGCGGGGTCCCGCAGCGCCCTGCCCGTGCGCCGCTTGCACGCGGCCACCTCGCCGGCAAGCTCCATCCGCCGCACGAACAGATCCGCCATCCTGTCGTCGATTCCGTCTATCTCGCCGCGCAGCCCGGCGAGGTCCGCGTCCTGCGGTTCCGCGCAGGCGCCGGCGTTTCCGTCAACGTTTTCCATCTCATGTCCTCCTGTTCCGCGATTTCCGCAATCCATGCTTCAGCCGCCCCTGTTCCTGTCGTAGACTATCTTCGCGCGCGCGTCGCGTCCCTTCTCCAGGAACGCGCGCACCGCCTCCGCGTCGCCGGCCTCGAGCGCGCGCCTGCATTCCGCGAGCCGCTCCTCCAGGCCGCGGACTGCCGCCGCGAGGTTGTCGCGGTTCGCCATGAAAAGGCCCGTCCACAGCGGCGGATCGACCGAAGCCACGCGCGTCATGTCGGCGAAGCTCCCGGCGGAGAAGCCGCTGTGCCCCGGGGCCAGCGGGTCCCGCGCGTAGGCGCACGACACGGCGTGCGCCATCTGGCTCGTGACCGCGATCATGGCGTCGTGCTCCTCCGGCGTGGCGAACACCGTCCTGGCGAAGCCGAGGGAGCGCGCCAGGCCGTCCATCATGTCCAGCGCCTTGCGCCCGGCCGAAGGGTACGGCGTGAATATCATCGAGGCGCCGTCGAAAAGCCCGGCGGAGGAGTTGCCGTAGCCGCCCTTCTCCTTTCCGGCCATCGGATGCCCGCCGAGGAACGTCCAGTCGCGCCCGGTGGCGTATTTCAGCATCTGCGCGCATATCGAGCGCTTCACGCCCGCGCAGTCCGACACCACCGTTCCGGGCGCGAAGCTCGCGGCCATGGAATCGATCCACGGCGCGACGGCGTCCGGCGGCAGCGCCACGAACACCGCGGCGCACTCCCGCACGGAGTCCGCGTCCAGCGGGCCGTCGGCCGCGCCTTCTGCGACAGCGCGCGCGAGCGTCGCCGGGCTGCGGTTCCAGGCCAGCACGCCGTGGCCGGCGCGCTTGGCGGCCTTTGCGAGCGATCCGCCGATCAGCCCGAGCCCTGCTATGCCGATCTTCATGCCGTCACCTGTCCTTGCACGCGAACGGCAGCACGGCGCGGACCTTCTTCATGGTTTCGTCGAACATGGCCGGCGTCTGGCTCTGTGCGCCGTCGCACTTCGCGTGCGCGGGGTCGTTGTGGACTTCGATGATCAGGCCGTCGGCGCCGATGGCGGCGGCGGCCACCGAGAGCGGCTCCACCAGGCGGGAGGCGCCGGTCGAGTGCGAAGGGTCGATCACGACCGGCAGGTGCGACAGGTGGTGCAGCACGGGAACCACGGAAAGGTCGATCGTGTTGCGCGTGGCCGTTTCGAACGTGCGGATGCCGCGCTCGCACAGTATCACGTTCGCGTTGCCGCCGGACATCACGTATTCGGCGCTCATAAGCAGCTCTTCGAGCGTGTTGGCCATGCCGCGCTTCAGCAGCACGGGCTTGCCGCAATGCCCCAGCTCCTTCAGCAGCTCGAAGTTCTGCATGTTGCGCGCGCCGACCTGGATCACGTCGACGTCGGCGAACAGCGGCAGGTGCGCGATGTTCATGATTTCGGTGACGATCGGCAGGCCGGTCTCCTTTTTCGCGGCCGCGAGCATCTTGATGCCTTCGGCGCCGAGTCCCTGGAAGGAGTATGGCGAAGTGCGCGGCTTGAACGCGCCGCCGCGCAGCATGGACGCGCCGGAAGCCTTGACGGCTTTCGCGATTCCGGTTATCTGCTCCTCGGACTCCACGCTGCACGGTCCGGCGATCGTCTGGAAATTGCCTCCGCCGATCTTCGGCCCGCCGCAGTCGACCACCGTATCCTCGGGGTGGAACTTGCGGTTCGCGTCCTTGTAGGGCTCCTGGATGCGCTGCACCGACTCCACCACGTCGAGCGCGCGCACGAGGCCTATGTCGATCCGCGACACGTCGCCTATGCAGCCGATGACCGTCTGGTGCGAACCCACGGACAGGCTGGGCTGTATCCCCTGCGTCCTGAGCCACGACAGCAGATTGTCTATCTGCTTCTGGTCGGCGCCTTTTTTCACCGCGACTATCATTTTCCGGTCTCTCTTTGTTTTTTGGCAAAAAAGAAGCGGCCTCGCTTTCCGCGGGGCCGCATCCTTTCCTGCATTTCAACTGGCGTGTGAAATTCAGGCATGCGCCTCCGCTTTGCCCGCGCGGGCAAATCCAAAGTACCAATAGCTGAAGAAAGCGTATGCCATTTCCGTCCTCGGCGCAAAGGTTACCAAAATCCCCGCCGCGGCGCAAGGGGATATTTTCCGCGGCGGACGGCGCGAGATTGCGCTTGCGTTTTGCGGGGGCGTCGGGTAATATAGACGTCCCACAACGCGACAGGACGTCGCCCTCACAAGGAGAAAACAAATGCCTGAACTCAAAGGCTCGCAGACCGAGAAGAACCTGGCGTTCGCATTCGCAGGCGAATCGCAGGCCCGCAACAAGTACACGTATTTCGCGTCCGTAGCGAAAAAGGAAGGCTACGAAAAGATAGCCGCCGTGTTCCTCGAAACCGCCGAAAACGAAAAAGAGCACGCCAAGATGTGGTTCAAGACCCTCGGCGAGCTCGGCGGCACCGCCGCCAACCTGAAGGCCGCCGCCGCCGGCGAGCACGGCGAATGGACCGAAATGTACAGGCAGTTCGCCGAAACGGCCCGCGCCGAAGGCTTTGCGGACATCGCCCGCAAGTTCGAACTCGTGGCAGGGATCGAGAAGCGCCACGAAGAGCGCTACCTGAAGATACTCAAGAGCATGGAAGACTGCGCCGTCTTCCGCCGCGGCGAGTCCAGGCTGTGGATCTGCCGCAACTGCGGATACGTGTGCGAAAGCGCGCAGGCCCCCGAAAAGTGCCCGTGCTGCGACCACCCCAAGTCCTACTTCGAAGTCCTCTGCGAGGATTTCTGAACCCGGCGCCCGGAAAGGAGCGGAACAATGAAGAAATACGTTTGCAGCGTCTGCGGATACGTCTACGACCCCGCGCAGAACGGCGGCGTCGCGTTCGAGGATCTTCCCGACGACTGGACCTGCCCCGACTGCGGGGTTTCCAAGGACAACTTCAACGAAGAATAATACGGCCTTGCAAGACGGGCCGTTTTAGGATATACTTGACGGCCCTCTTCGAAAGGATCGCAGAAAATGAGCCAACATCGCAGTCTGAAAGGCAGCAGCAAGATAGTCGCAAAGCGGAACGTATTGAAGCGTTTCGAGCGCGTCACGCTGCTCCAGAAGCGCGGCGAGTGGACCGAGAACAGCCGCGGCTTCGGTCTGAAGAAGACCAAGCCCGAAGCCTGATCGCGGAACAGCCGCAACAGCATCGCGCCCGCAGCACGGGCCGCAAAAAGGAAGACCGCCCGCGCGGCCTTCCTTTTCGTGTTTCCCGCGAACCGCACAGTCCGCCGCCGTGTTCCCCGCAGAAAAGACGATTCCGCAGATTGCGGCCGCCCTGGAGGCGAACCGCTCCGTAGTGCTGCAGGCGCCGCCCGGCTCCGGCAAGACGACATGCGTGCCGCCGGCGCTTTTGGACGCGCCTTTCATGCGCGGCAAAAGCATCCTCATGCTCGAGCCGCGCAGGCTCGCCGCACGCATGGCGGCCGCGCGCATAGCGGCCTCCATGGGCGAAAAGCCGGGCGGGACGGTAGGCTACCACATCCGTCTGGACAGGTGCGTGTCGGCCCGCACGCGCCTTGAAATACTCACCGAAGGGCTGCTTTCGCGCAGGCTCGCCGAAGACCCGGGGCTGGAAGGCGCGGGGCTTGTGGTATTCGACGAATTCCACGAACGTTCGCTCGCCTGCGACCTCGGCTTCGCGATGACGCTCGACGTGCGCCGCGCCCTGCGCCCCGACCTGCGGATGCTCGTGATGTCCGCCACGCTCGACTGCGAAGCCGTGGCGGAGCGCCTCGGCGACGCCGTGACGGTGACGGCCGAAGCGGGGATGTTCCCCGTGGAGACGCGCTTCCTGCCGTTCCGCACGCAGGCGCGCACGCCGGAGCTGACCGCCGCGGCGGCGTGGCGCGCGGCGGCGGAGCTGCCGCAGGGCGACATTCTCGCATTCCTTCCCGGAGAGCGCGAAATCCGCGCCTGCCGCGACATCCTGGAAGAGCGCTTCGCGGGCGCGGGGTCGTTCGCCGCCGGCGCGGACGGCCCGGCCCCGAAAGGCCGCTGGACCGTGCATCCGCTCTACGGCGCGCTGCCGCGCGAAGAGCAGGACGCGGCCGTGGCGCCAGCGCCGCCGGGCGTCCGCAAGATAGTGCTTGCGACCTCGATAGCCGAAACGTCGCTCACCCTGCCAGGCGTGCGCGGCGTGGTGGACAGCGGCGAGATGCGCACGCAGCGTTTTTCCGCCGCGACCGGGATGTCCGCCCTCGCCACGCGGCGCGTGACGCGCGACCGCGCCGACCAGCGCCGCGGGCGCGCCGGACGCACCGCGCCGGGAATCTGCTGGCGCCTCTGGACGGAGGCCGAAGACCGCGCCCTGGAGCCTTCCGCCGCGCCGGAGATCATGGACGCCGACCTTGCGCCGGTCGTCCTGCAGTGCGCGGCCTGGGGCGTGCGCACGCCGGACGGCCTGCCGTGGATGACGCCGCCCCCCGCCGGTCCGTGGGCGCGCGCCGCCGCGCTTCTGCGCGACCTCGGCGCGATCGGGCCGGACGGCGCGATAA
>CADCBS010000029.1 GCA_902799715.1 uncultured bacterium
GCCGACAGCCCCGCCTACGGCGGCTCCATAGCGGTGACGGACAAGACCGGGGCAACTACGGTCAAGGCGCGTGTCTTCGCCGACGGATACCGTCCGAGCGACGTGTTCTCGTACGACTACTATGTGAAGCAGTTCTTCGGGCCTACCAACGGCCCGAACGCCGCCATGCACGAAGACACTCCCGAAAACCGCGCCCTCTACTGGGTGGACGAACGCGAGGCGACCTGGGAAGCCACCGGGCTCTGGTCCAACAGCGTGCAATACGTCGATGGCAGGGTGCGGTTCGCGCACGAGGACAATGCGTTCATCCCCGATTCCCGCTCGGGCGGCGATGTCGTGACGATAGAGGTCGCCGCCATGTTCGCCAGCCGCCGCGAAGCCCTCTCCGGCCCGGAAGAAGGCGAGCAGACGGCGCTCACCCTCGACGGAGACGGCTCGTTCGAGCTTTGGACGAAGGATGGCTGGGTGGCGGTAGCGGCCGACGGCGTCGTCCCGGCCGAAGGCGTCGAATACGTCTTCGTCTTCAAGATCGACTACCTTGCGGGCACGTTCGGCGTCGCCGTGCGCGACGGCGGAACGGACAAGCCTCTCGCCGACGCTGACGGGCGGACCGCCTTCCCGGTCGCCGGACAGTCCAAGACGGTCGGAAAGATATCGTTCAGCGGCGACGGCGCCGTGTCGCGGATTCTCGGCAGCTACATGACGATAGAAGGATTTCGCGACAAGGACAGGATAGTGCTCAAGGACAACGCGAGCGCCGTCATCGACGCCGCCCAGGCGGAGTGGCTCAATGCGCTCGGCGACCGCCGGACAGTCGCCGGGAAGGTCGCGACAGTCTCCGCGGCCGACTTCGGCAAGGCGTTCCTGTGCAATCTCGACATAACCAAGGACGGCTATGGCGCGACGCTCGGAATAACCGCAATTTCGGTGGGCGACAACGAAGTGTCCGTGGAAGCGACGCTCGTCCGCACCAACCCGGTGGTCGACTCTGTCAGCGGGAATGCCGCGCCTATCTGCGGCATCCTCCGCTTCTACGGCGCGTCCACGCTCGAGGCGTTCAAGTCGCCCGGCATCGCACCAGTCGCGTCCAAGACGCTTTACGACGACGATTTCTCGGAAAGCGGCACGGCGACTGCGGTATTCCCGAAGACTGAAGGCGCCAAGACGAACGTCTACTTCAAGGCTGTCATAGAAAAGGAGTAGCGCCGGATCGCGCCCGGCGCCTCGCGAATGCAGTGAAACGCTGTTTTCGCTTGAGTCCGGGGCGGCTAACTGGTAGACTTTGACCTGTCGCCCGGAGTGGGCGGCGTCAAAAACCAAAGGAGAAAACAATGAAGAAAATGATGTTGGCGGTCGCCGGAATGGCGATGGCTGTTGTCACAACGGGCTGCGGCTCCTCCCCGAAGAGCGTCGCCGAGAAGTTCGTCAATGCGATCATCCAGAAGGATGGCGACAAGGCTGTCAAGTGCATCGACACGAATGGGTTTTCGCAGAAAGCGATCAAGGAAATCAAGGAAATCGTCGAGAACACCGGCAAGAGCAGCGATGTCAACGACGAAAAGCTTGAAACCAAAGTCATAAGAGAAATCGTCAACGTCCCTGCGAAAGACGCCAGCTACACGATTGTCAACGGCAAGAAGTATCCCGGCGATACCGCGCGCGTCATCGTCCAGTTCGTGAAGGGCAAGGACAAGAAGAAGAACGGCATGTCCATTCCTCTTGTGAAAGTCGATGGCAGCTGGAAGGTTGAAATCGAAAAGCTGGAGCAGACGCGGAAGCAGGATGGCGACAAGACCAAGACGCTCTTCAAGGTTTCCGATGGCTTCGACACCGAAGAAGACAAGTAAGGTCTCCGTTTGACGGCAGACAGCGTCTTCAAAGACGCAAACGCGCGGGCGTCCTTTCGGGCGCCCGCGATGTTTTTGTCCCGTCGCCGGTATGCGGCAGATCGGCAGGGCGGCTTGTCTTCAAACCGCCGTCTTTTGTCTCGGTGCGCGGCTGAAACCGGATGTCGGATGTTTCATGTCCTGATTCGAAAATCCGGAATTGCATTTCATCCGCACCGTAATCTCACTTCTGGGTGAAGCGGGCGATTCCATTGTCAGGCAACGGTTGAAATCCAAAGTCGAAGCATGACAGAAGTCTGAAGTCCGATGTCCGAAGTCGAAAATTTGAAATCGGATTTCATCCGCACCGTAATCTTATTTCGGGATATGGGCGGGAATGAAGAAGGAAATGCGATGGAAAACGCGGATGCACCCTTGCAGACGACGGGCGGGAGATTTTGCTTGCCTTGGCCGTCATACATGTGACATAATTTTCCCGGAAGTTGCAATAATGCCGGTTTGCGGAGTTCCCCTTGGCCGCGTGGCCAACCTGCCGCAAACCGTCGCGCAACCGAATGCGAAAGGACCTGAAAGATGAAGAAAATAGTTTTGGCGACTGTAGCGGCGGCATTGGCGGCCGCCGCGCACGGAAGGATCGTGTCCATGCCGAAAGCCGGCATTGAAATGGACATTCCGGACAGCCTGGTCGTCCTGAAAAGTTCGAACCTGCCCGCAGGTGTGTACTACTACATGGACAACGCGACCCGCGCAAACGTCAATGTCATCGTGCAGCCGAAGAAAGGGTCGATGGAAGAGTTCAAGAAGCTTTCGCTCGAGCAGTACGGCAAGTTGAACGCCAAAGTGAAAAAGGCCGAGATCGACACTGCAAGCGGCGCATTGGACATGGAAGTGGAACTCGACTTGGGAAGACCGTGCACTTGCTACCAGCGGGTTGTCGAGGTGAACGGCAAGTTCACGATCGCCACCGCGACGGCTTTCGAAGCCAAAGACAAGAAAGCGATGCGCCGGGCCGTGTCTACGGTCAGGGTGAAGACGGCCAAGAAGAAGGCGGCCAAGAAAAAGACCGCTCCCAAGATGCAATAACATGCCTGGCTTCCGCAAATCCGCAGCGCTTTCCATCGCCATTGCCGCCGCAGCCGCGCTGTCTGCGGCGGCAATCCCCGCGAAGCCGGGGCGGGCGCGGACGAAGGCGCCCAACAGGTGCGTCCCGGTGGTGGCGGTCTCGAGCCTGCGTTCCGGCAGCGCGCAAAGCAGGATGCTTGCCGCGCTCGACGCCGGAGACCTGGCGACAGTCCGCAGCCTTGCGGAAAGGGGCGGCGCCATCGATCAGGTGCTCTGCTTCGGCGAAGAGCAGAGCCCCTGCCCCCGGTGCGCCGCCGAAGTGGACATGCGCGCTTTCAGCCTGGGCAGGCATATATGGATCGAACGCCCCGCCGGGAGCGTCCGGCTGGCGGAGACGTTCTGGAGGGCGTATCCCCGGGCGGCAGACGGATCGTACGGATACGGATCCATCCGCATCTACGGAACGCCGCTCATGGCGGCGGCGCGGGCGCGGAACGTCAAAATGGTCGAATTCCTCCTTCGGCTTGGCGCGAATCCGAACGTGTTCGTCAAGCTGGCGGACGGCCAGTGGCTGTATGCTCTGCGCGAGCCGTTTGTGAACGCCGCCGGCGAGAGAGATGTCGAGAAGGCGAAGAAAATATGCAGGATGCTGTCGGACGCCGGCGCCGTGGCAATGTCCGGCGACGACCTGAAAAGCGCAGTGGCGCTTTCCTCCTCCGCCAGCCGGGCGATAGACGCCTTGCGCGAAGAGGAGAACAGGCTTGTGGCTGACATGAGAATGCGGCAGGCCGACTTGGCGCGCAAGATCGAAATGATGGAGCTCCGGAACCGCAGCGACAGGGTGCGCGCCGAAATAGAAGTCGAGAAAATACGCCAGAAAGACAAAGAGCTTTTGTGGGAAGAGACTAGGCGCGAATGCGCAAGGGTCACGAACCAGACGCTGGGGCAATACGACACCGCAGGCAGGCTGGGGCTGACAAAGTGTTCGCCAGGCACGCATTCCGATTTGTACCGCAACTCGAGCGGAGACGTGTACAAAGTCGATGTCCAGGGAAACGCCAGAAAGATAAACCCCGCCGACGGCTCGCTCGGCCCGGTGGAATGAACCGGAGGAAACGATGGAAGCGACGAATGTCCCGATGGTGAAGACGCGTATCGTCCTGATAGCGGCCGCGCTCGCGATTGCGGCCGCTCCCGGTGCGCAAGCCAAGACCGCCCCGCGACGCATAAGAAGCGCGATGGCCGTCATGCTGCCCGTGCAGCAGCAGTATGTTCGCGGGGCCTACGAAGATGCCGGCTACAGCTACGGTTTCGGAGCCGGATTCACGCAAAACATTCCGACACCGGAAAACAAGACGAGGGAAGGTCTGCTTGTCGAAGCTATCATCGGCGGAGACATCGCCACGGTGAACAAGGTCCTCGACAGCGGCATGGACATCGACAAGGTGCTGATCTTCTTGGACGGCAACAGTCCGGTAAAAGTCCCGATGTCAGCCATAGACCTGTCGGATGCTTTCGGCAGATTCATGTGCAGCCACAACTTCGACAGAGGCTGCTATCAGGTCAGTCTCGGCGACGGCTTCTACAGACATAATTTCTACGGGACGCCGTTGATGCTGGCGGCGCGGCTCGGGCGGACGAAAATCGTGGAACTCCTCCTGAAGCGCGGAGCCAACCCCAACATATTCATAGAGACGAAGCAGAAATACGACCCAAGCCGGTTCGGTCTGTTTCCGAACTCGATCCGGAGCACCATGTACGCGCTGAAGGAGGCGTACTGGCCGTTGTTCAACATAGTGAGGAAAGGCAAAGAAGAGGAGATGTGGAACGCGACGCTCGCCAAGTGCGACAAGATCGCAAAGATGCTTGTCAAGGCGGGAGCGATGTTCGCCCCCGCCGATCCCAACACGCAACGCACCGCATTGTACGATGCGGCCGAGACGATGAGTCCGTTCATGCTGGAACTCGCGCTCAAGAGCGGCGAGGGAGAGCCGCCGAAGACTCCGGATCCGCTGGAGGAGGACACCACGGGGCGGAGTTTCGTGGATTTCATCGTGCAGTACCGTTCGTCATTGCCGGACGAGGCGTCGAAAGCCTTCTTAGACCGCAGGCTGGTGCGTCCCTTTTTTGAGACGATGCGGAAGCACGGAACCGTCCTGCCGCCGGAGGCGGGGCGCCTTTTGACTCCCGACAATGCGGACAGCGCGGACGACGATCCCGATTTCCGTCCCGTGAAAATCAATTTCTGAAGCGCGGCGGCTTGTGGATGCGCCGGGGGGGTGCCCGGTCCGCGGAGACATCGGCTGCGGACCGGGCCAAAATCGTTATTCCATTATTCCCGCCGAAATGCTATACTGCAACCTTGATTTTTCTGCAAAGGAAGGTTTGCCGATGGACAAAAAGACGTTAGAGGACAGGGAACGCGAGTTTACGGAGAAGCTTTCCGCGCCGCCGTACCCTGTGGACGGCATGCTGGAGCTTATGGACGGCGTGCCGTCGTCGAAGGCCGACGAGTGGCTCGAGCTGATATGGCAGGCGCTCAAGGAGGCGGAGGATTTCCCCGGGATGCTTAAGGTCGCGCTCGCGCGTCCGGCGCAGGCGGGGGCGAAGTTCGGAGCGGCCGGAATCGCCGCCGATTTCAAGAAGGCCGCGAAAGACCGTCTTCTCGTTTCATTCATCGACACGGCGGCGTTCGGGAGCGGTCCAGTCGAAAAGTCCCTTGAAAAGCTCCAGAAGCTGCTTTCGTTCACGCCGGGCCGCATAGTCCTCAACAAGGTTACGTGGGACTGGGGCGCCGGCGAAGTCCGCCGGCTCGACTACTTCTACAAGCGCATAACGGTGAACTTCACCTGCAAGCCGTCCCACCAGATGTCTTTCCAGGCGGCGATAGACACGCTTGAAATCGCGCCGGAAGGCCACATCCTGGCGATAGCGCGCACAGACCCCGAACGCATCCGCGCGATGCTGGCGTCCAACAAGGGGCGGTTCCTGATAGAAGTCCTGAAAGCGTACGGTCCGCAGCCGGTGAACAGGCTTGAAGACTTCTGCACGGCCAACGGCTTCGTGAAGCCCGCCAACTGGAAGGCGTTCTGGGACGACGCGCGCAAAGAGATGACGCAGAGCGGGATCGTGGCGATCCCCCAGCGCCGGGCCGACCCGATAACTCTCAAGGCGGCGGCTGACGGCTACGGCGACACTTGGTTCACGGCGCTTGCATCCGTGAGGGACCCGCGTTCGATAATCAAATCCGTCCGCGACTTCAAGGCGAAAGAGCCTGAGCTTTTCAAGCAGATGCCGGACAAGAGCCGCGAAACGGTGGGCGAACGCCTGGCGTTCGCGCTGAAAGCCTCGCGCAACGTAGACGACGCGATGTACGCCGAGGCGGCGGCGCTGATATCGGAAAGCGGATTCGCCGAGCCGTCGGCGGAATCGATGCGCGCCTATCTGCGCGAAGGCAGGCGCTACATACGCGCCGCGGCGGAAATGCCGGCGAGGGACGTGGGGCATCTCGTGAAATTCATGCTCGACGGCGGCGAGTCCGACAAGAAGATGATGATAGGCGACCTCGAACGGATGGGATCCTCGCTGCTCACGGCGACGGTCGAGGCGCTCGGCCGCAAAGGCGAAAACGGCAAGCCGGATCCGGACTGCGAGGCGGCCGTGGCGGAGCTGCTGCGCAAGCCCAAGGCGCCGCCGCCGCTTGTGGCGTGCATCCTGGGGCACGATTCCCTGTTCGAAGGATGGAACCTGCCGCCGCTGTCGCTCGTCCTCAACCAGGCGATCGCCCTGGGCGAAGGCCGCCAGAACGGCGAGACGCTCAGGATGCAGAACATAGTGCGCAGGCTGTTCTCGGACAAGAACTGGCTGCACGGCATGCTGAAAAAGCTTTCGCCCGAAGAGCGCATACTGTTCTTCGAGCGGTTCGAGGCGTCGATCGCGTGGGATCCGGCGTCGCACCACGCGATCGCGGTGCGCATGACGCAGTGCCCCGACGCGCCGGAGCTGGCCGGGCGCGCGACGCGCGCCGCCCAGGCGGCGAAGGCGCCCGAAGCGCGGATCACCTCGGCGCGCTCCTTCGCCATGCGCAAGGCCGCGTACAAACATCTTGTGGAAGTCGAGATGCCGCGCAACGCGCACGACATCGAAGTCGCCCGCTCGTACGGCGACCTGCGCGAAAACTTCGAATACCAGTCCGCGAAGGACGAACAGCGCGCGCTGCTGCAGAAGCACGATCTGCTGCAGAAGTCGCTCGAAGAGGTGAAGCCCACGTACTTCGAGGGAGTGAAGGGCGACGTCGTGGAGCCTGGCGTGACGGTGACGCTGCGCATGGCGGACGGCGGATCGCGCACGTGGACGATACTCGGAGAATGGGACAACGACGAAGAGCGCAGCATAATCTCCTGCAAGGCGAAGCTCGCCGAGAACATGGCGGGCCGCAAGGCCGGCGACACCGTGGAGGCTCCAGACGCCGAAGGCCATGCCACCACCGCCGTCATCGAGAAGGTGGAGCCGCTCTCGGCGGAGCTGCTCGAATACGTGAAGGCGGTTCCGGCGCTGTAGCGCCGCGCGGGCCGCGAGCCGGACACGGAGTTTCAAAAAGGAGAAAAGCATGGCGACGACAAAGAAGCGCGCGGCTGCGGCCAAGGCCCCCGCGAAGAAAGCCCAGGCCGGCAGACAGGCCGCCGCCGCGAAACCGGCGAAGAAAACCAAAACCGCTCCGGCGAAACCGGCGCCGAAGGCGGCGGCGAAGAAGCCCGCAGCCAAGCCTGCGGCCAAGCCCGCCGCGACGAAGCCCGCCGCAAAGCCGGCGGCGAAGAAGCCCGCCGCGGGCGGCGCCAAGCCGCTGCCGGCGAACTCCCCGCTGCGGCTCGCCCCGCCCCCGCCCCCGGTCTCGAAAAAGCGCCTCGTGCGCAAGAACATCACTTTCGTGGACCGCCCCATCCCGCCGGAAGGCATGAAGAAGCCGCACAAGAAGCCGAATCCGGTGACGTTCGTCCACAAGTCGACGCCGGTGCAGCCGCCGAAGCCGCCGCCGCAGTCGGCCGCAGACATAGCGGCCGCCGAGGAAAGCGCGCGCAAGGCGCGTTCCCTCGCGTACGAGATCGCGAACCGGATGAAAGCCGTGCACCAGAAGAACGACGCCGACAAGTCGAAGAGCGAAATCAAGCCGCCGCGCCGTCCTTCCAACCGCGGCCCCGGCAACGGCGAAAGCTTCCCGGCGTCCGATCTCGAGCAGTTCCGCAAGGCGCTCATATCCATGCGCGAAATGGTGGCTGGCCGCTCCGGCGCGCTGAAATCCGTCGCGCTCGACCAGATGGACCCGCACGCGCTCGACGACGAAGACGGCACCGACGCCTTCATGCGCCTCCAGGCCCTCGGCCAGGTCGGCGTGCACCAGTCCGTCATACAGAAGATCGACCAGGCCCTGCGCGCCATCGACGACGGCACGTACGGCGTATGCTCCATCTGCGGCCGTCTCATCCGCAAGCAGCGTCTGGCGCAGATGCCGTTCGCCGTCACCTGCATGGAGTGCCAGACCGACATGGAAAAGCCCTACGGAGCCAGGTAGGCGCCGATGTCCGGCGGGGCGTCCATAGGAAAAGGGCGCGGCGGCGTACGCGCCGCCGCACGGGGCTGGCTCGTCGCCCTGGCGGCGCTGAATGCGTTCGTCGTGGACCAGCTCGTGAAAAAGCTGGCCATAGCGCAGTGGAGAGACCCGCCCTTGTCGACCGCGGTCGTTCCGGGGTACTTCGACCTCTGCTACGTCGAAAACCGCGGCGCCGCGTTCGGGATTTTCCAGGACAACGTCGTGCCGCTCGCCGTGTTTTCGGTCGTCGCGTTCGCGTTTCTCGCGTGGCGCCGCAAGGAGCTTTTCGGCGCGTCGCGGACGGGCGCCGCGGCGGAGACGCTGCTCTACGCCGGCCTTTTCGGCAATCTGTACGACAGGCTGGCGCGCGGCTGCGTGGTGGACATGTTCCATTTCCACCTGAAAGACGCATGGAGCTTTCCGGTGTTCAACGTCGCTGACGTCTACATAACCATAGCGGCGTTCTTCCTGGTCCTGGCGATGATCTTCTCCCCGGAAGGAAAGGCCGGCGGGAAAGATGACAAGGCGTAAGGCGTATCTCCTCGCCGGGCCGACCGCAGGCGGAAAGACCGCGGCGGCCGCCGTGCTGGCGCGCGAAACCGGCGCCGCCGTGCTTTCGGCGGACTCCATGCTCGTGTACCGCGGGATGGACATAGGAACGGCCAAGCCCGCGCCGGCCGAGCGCGAAGGGTACGTCCTCGGCGGAATCGACCTTGCGGATCCGGACGAAGAGTTTTCGGCGGGCGCGTGGCTGCGCGCGGCCGCGGAGTTCGCGCGCTCCCTTCCGCCGGACAAGCCGCTGATAGTGGCGGGCGGCACGGGGCTGTACTTCTCGGCGCTTCTGCGCGGACTCGACCGCGAATGGTCCGACCCTCCCCCGCCGTGCCCGTACCTCGACGTCCCGCGCGACGAACTGCGCCGCCGCGCCGCCGCGCGGATCGAAGCGATGTTCGACGCAGGCTGGGCGCGCGAAGTGGCCGGACTGGCCGCAAAGTTCCCCGCGTGGTCGCGCACGGCTTCGTGCGCGATCGGGTACGCCGAAATACGCGCCGGATTCTCCTTCCCGGCGGACGGCGATCCCGTCCCTCCCCCGGAGCCTCTTTTCTCGCAGATGAAAGAGCGGCTGCTCGTGCGGACGATGCGCCTGGCCAAGCACCAGGCCACGTGGTTCCGGCACCAGACTTCGCCGATCCCGGTGAAGGCCTGCGGCGGCGACGCGTCCGCGACCGCGCGTGCCGTGGCCGGCGCGTGGCGCGAATGCGGCCCTGCGGACATAATGCTGCCCGGCCCCGGCGAATTCCCCGAAAGGGTGCGGCGGTGAACGCCTGCGGGAAGGAGTGGACCGAGCGGCCGGAGCGTCCCGGCGAGGCCGCCCGCATGGCGGCCGCGCTCGCCGCCGCCGAAGGCGTCCCGGAGAAGTACGCGCGGATCGCGGCGTCGCTGCTGTCGCGCCGCGGCGTAGGCCCGGACGAGATGCACGATTTCATGAACCCTTCTTTTTCGCAGATTCCCGATCCGTCCGAACTGCCCGGAATCGCGCAGGCGGCGGCGCTCGCGCTCGACACCGCGGCCGCCGGCGGGAAGATTGCGGTGTTCGGCGACTACGACGTGGACGGCGTGTGCGCGGTGTCGATCCTCGTGCGCGTCCTGCGCAAGTGCGGCGCGAACGCCTTCCCGTTCATACCGCTGCGCGAGGGCGAAGGCTACGGGCTCACAGACGCCGCGATCGCGAGGCTCCTTTCCGCCTGCCCCTCGCTGTCGCTCGTGCTCACGGTGGACAACGGCATCTCCGCCGCGCGCGAAGTGGAAAGCCTCCGCAGGCGCGGCGTGAAGACGATAGTGACCGACCACCATACGCCGGGAAGCGACGTGCCGCAGGCCGACGTGGTGGTCGACCCGCATCTCGCGTGCGACCCGCGCCGCCTTGCGGAAGACCTTTGCGGCGCCGGCGTGGCGTTCCTGCTGGCGTCCGCGATAGCGAAGGGCGCGCGGGAGCGCGGCATGATACCCGGCGGCGTGAAGTTCGCCGGCGCGGCGGCCGTGCTCGCCGGGCTCGCCACGGTGACGGACATAGTTCCGCTGCGCGGCGCGAACAGATCCATAGTGCACGAATCGCTGCGCCTTTTCCGGCGCCACGCGCCGACCGGGCTGAAAGAGCTGTACGCGCAGGTTTCGCGGCAGGCGGCGGACGGCGCCGCGATGCAGGCTTCGTGCTACGGGTACGTCCTCGGCCCGCGCCTGAACGCGTGCGGGCGCATGTCGGACGCGATGGAGGCGTACGATCTCCTGATGTGCGGCTGGGACGCGCCTCCGGACGGCAAGGCGGCGGCCGAGGCGCGCGAGAAGGCGCGCAGAGCCGCTGTGTCCGTGGAAGCGCGGAACGCGGAGCGCCGCACGGTCGAGAAAGACATGGCCGAGGCTGCGCTCGCGCAGGCCGGGGAGGATTCCGCGGCCGCGGCGTTCGTGGTCGCTGGCGACAAGTCGCCCTGCGACGGCGCGAAAAGCTGGCATCCCGGCGTTGCCGGCATAGTGGCCGCCAAGCTGGTGGAGAAGACGGGCAGGCCGTGCGCGGTGGCGGTGCGCTTCCCCGGCGGCATGGCGCACGGAAGCGCCAGGGCGCCCGCGGGGTACGACATACACGCGGCGCTGTCGGCCTGCTCCCGCGTGCTGGAGCGCTTCGGCGGCCACGCGGCGGCCGGAGGTTTCTCGCTCGCGAAGGAGAAAATCCCGGAGTTCCGCCGCCTGTTCGCCGAAGCGTGCGCGGCGCAGATGCCTGAAGGCGCGGCCTCCCCCGCAATGTTCGACGGGTGGATCGGCGATTTCTCCGCGTTCGACTGCGGATGGACCGAAGTCCAGGCGCGGCTCGAGCCGTTCGGCGACGGCAACCCCGAACCGGTCTTCGGGCTGGCGAAGGCGATGCTTTCCAAGGTGACGCCCGTGGGCGCGGACGGACGGCACCTCGCGGTGGAGTTCCGTCCGGCGGGCGCGCCGCGCGCGCAGCGCGGAATCTGGTGGCGGCACGGGGAAGACGCCGAAGGCCTGCGCGCCGCCAGCCTGCGCCCGTTCGCAATCTTCGCCACGCCCTTCCGGTCGGAATACGACCCCGGCGCCCCGAGCCTCGAATGGCGCATCTGCGACATCCTGCCGCAGGATATGTTCCCCGGCGTGTGAAAGCCCGCCGCCGGAGCCTTGCGCGATCCGCTTCAAACCGCTTGATTGCGTCCGCGTTTTAGGGTATAATTCCGGTAAAACATTTCACAACAGCGACCTTCGTCGCGCGAGGAAGCCATGGCGATATTCCAATATACAGCGCAAGACTCGAACGGACAGGCACAGTCGGGGACGATAGAAGCGCCCGACCGCTCTGCGGCCATATCCGCAATCCGCGCGAACGGGCTGTTCCCGACGGGGATAAGCGAGGCCGCCGCCGGCGGCGGCAAGGCCGCGCCCGCCGCGGCCGCAGGCAAGCCCAAGGGCAAGGGCGGCATTGCGCTGAAGATGCCGAAGTTCCTGCAAGGGCGCGTGAAGCAGAAGGACCTGACGGGTTTCACGCGCCAGCTCGCCACGCTGGTGAACGCCGGCCTGCCGCTGATGCGAAGCCTGGACGTGCTGAAGAAGCAGACGCGCAACGCGCAGCTCCTGGAGGCGATCGACGGCGTGTCGGAGTCCATCAAGGGCGGCGCCACGTTCTCCGAATCGCTCACGGCCTACCCGAAAGTGTTCGACAACCTGTACGTGAACATGGTGAAGGCCGGCGAGGCCGGCGGCGTGCTGGAAGTCGTGCTCACGCGCCTCGCCGAGTTCGCCGAAAAGGCCGAGAAGATCAAGAACAAGGTCAAGGGCGCGATGATCTACCCGATCGTCGTCCTGGTCGCCGCGATCGGCATAACCGCGTTCCTGCTCGTGAAGGTCATCCCGACGTTCCAGGGCGTGTTCAACGACCTGCTGGGCGGCGCCGACAAGCTGCCGGCCGTGACGAAGATGGTCATATCCGCGTCCGAATTCGTCCAGACGCAAGGCCTTTCGATCCTGCTGGCCGTGGTGTCCGTGGTCGTGATAATGAAAGTGATCGGCAGGACGCCGAAGGGCGCGTACGCGTTCGACTCGTTCAAGCTGAAGACCCCGGTGTTCGGCACGCTGATCCGCCGCACGGCGGTGTCGCGCGTGTCGCGCACGCTCGGGACGCTTCTCGCGTCCGGCGTGCCGATCCTCCAGGCGCTTATCATCGTGCGCGACACCTCCGGCAACCGCGTGGTGGCCAAGGCGCTCCAAAGCGTGCACGACGCGGTGAAGGAAGGCGAGTCGATGACGGACCCGCTGGCGGCCTCCGGCGTGTTCCCGCCGATGGTGGTGTCGATGGTGCAGGTCGGCGAAGAGACGGGCGCGATGAGCGACATGCTCACGCGCGTGGCCGACACGTTCGACGACGAGGTGGACAACGCCGTGGCCGGCATGACGGCCGCCATCGAGCCTGCGCTGATCCTGATGCTCGCGCTGATAGTGGGCACGATCGTCATAGCGATGTTCATGCCGATGATCTCCATCATCCAGTCCGTCGGCGGCGGCGGCGCCGCGGGCTGACAGAAAGGATCCGGTTCCATGCACGGGAAACACAGCAAAACGCGCGGCTTCACCCTGATCGAGCTTCTGATCGTCATCGCGCTCATAGTGGTGCTGATGTCGATAGTCTTCCGCATCGCGGGCCTGGGCGGCGAAAGCGCGGCCCGCACCGTGACCGTGTCCAAGATGCAGAAGGTGCAGAACTGCCTGTCCGGATACTACAGCGCCTTCGGGTCCTATCCGCCGGTGAAGCTCCACGGCTCGCGCAGCATTTACGTGCGCGTGAACGAAGCCGAAGGCCTGGACGACCTCCAGATCGCCGACGAGAGCACCGGCGAATACCACGAAGACGGCGGCCGCTCGCTGAAGTGGAAACAGGTGAACGCCGCGTGCCGGTCCCAGCCGCTCGTGGCGAACTTCCCCTACCAGCCCGGCTCCGACGGCTACATCCGCGACGTCTCCACGATCTGCATGCAGAAGCACGAAGACAACGAGACGAACCGCGAGCTGTATCCTGCGTTCATCGCCCGCAAGGCGTACGCGTACAACTTCGACGGCCTGGCGCAGAACCCCGGCCGCTTCGCCGGCAGGAAGCAGTTTTCCGACTGGGGCCGCATCCAGCTGTTCCGCTTCGGCCTGATGAGCTACCTGCTGCCCCGCTACCAGTTCATGACAGGCGGCCACGAGGCGTTCTACGACGGCTCGTTCCAGCAGTGGGACGTGAACAACGAAATCCCGGCCAACCCGATAACCGGAAAGAAGCTTCCCGGCTGGAAGGAAGTCAGGAGCATGCAGAAGGGCAACCACAGGGAATACGGCATGTCCTTCAACGACATCCTCCTGCAGATACCTTCGCAGCGCGCGTGCGCCCGCTGGATCGCGAATCTCGAGAAGATCGTCTCCATCGGCAGCCCGGGCCTCACGCCGTACAAGTTCTTCGGCGTGAACGTGAGCGACGACATGTACATCGTGATGCACGGCGACAACCCGGGCATCCCGATCTTCAAGGCCGGCGGCCAGCAGTATTCGCTCGACGCCATGACCATCTACGACGGCTGGGGCCGCGAGTTCTACTACTACTCCCCCTCCCCCTACCAGAGCTACAGGCTGTGGTCCGCCGGCCCGAACGGCAAGACGTTCCCGCCGTGGATCACGCTCGACCAGCTGAACTCCGGCGACCGCGCCACGGCCGGCGAGTGGATGATAGACGACCTTATCGGCCTTTCGAACTGACAACAGGAGCAGACAGATGGAAAAAAGCGCACTCCGCCGCGGCTTCACGCTTGTCGAACTTGTCGTGGTCATCGGCATAATAGCGGTCCTGATGGCGGTCGCCATCGCAGGATATTCGAAATACATCGAAAGCGCCCGCGTGACGAAATGCCACGACAAGGTGATCCAGGTCGAAACCGCGCTCTGCAGCCTGAAGGGCAACACGGGCTGGAATCCGGAACTGTTCGCCGGGCTGGGCGGCGGCGACGGCCGGCTCGACAAGACCGTCGCCAGGGTCTTCGCCCGCAACGGCAACATCCTCACCGAGTCGTACTCCGGCTCCGGCTCGGGGCTTTCACTCAGGGGCAACGACCGCTGCGGCGTGGTCACACCGTGGGCCGAAATGATCCTGCGCGACAACAAGAACGCCAACGAAGGCACGG
Source organism: uncultured bacterium (assembly GCA_902799715.1). Taxonomy (GTDB): domain Bacteria; phylum Verrucomicrobiota; class Kiritimatiellia; order RFP12; family UBA1067; genus CADCBS01. Next base: position 14,712 of record CADCBS010000029.1, read on the forward strand.
CCGTCCCCTCCGGCGGCACCGTCAAAGACCACATCTTCCACTACGCCATCGACGTGAAGGGCCTCGGCTACACCGAAGCGTCCGTCGGCGGCAGGCGCATACGCATAAACAAGATGGCCGCAGTGTGGTGCTGCGGGCCCAACGGCGAGTTCGAGCCTTACGGCGAACCCGGCTCGGACGACATATACAGCTGGACTGAAGACCAGGTGAAGAACTGATTCCGCTCCGGGCCGGAGCCGGCGTCTCCCGGCGGAATCGGTCGAACCGCATGCAACAAGGCTGAAGAAATGACTACGATGCGAAAAACGGCGGCCCGCGCGGCGAAGCGCGGATTCACACTGCTCGAGCTGATGCTCGTGATTGCCATCATAGCGGTGCTTTCCGCCATAGCGATAAACACGTGGATGAACGCGATACGCGACACCCGCGCGAAAAAAGCCATCGCCGCCCGGCGCACGCTCACAAACGCCGTGATGACCTTCAAGGTGGAGAACGGCGAATACCCGCCCGAGATACAGAGCCTCGTGGACAAAGGCGGCACCGGCAAGAAATACCTCAGCCAGTCGCAGACCAAGAAGGTCATCGACAAGGTCGTGGAGGCCACCGAAAAAGGCCACACCATGATGGATGTCACCGGGCTCTACGTCAAGACTTCCGGCGGCGACGTCGTGGAGTACAACGAAGCCCGCCGCGAAAAGATGTCGGTGTCCGCGTGGGGATACACCACGCCCGACGGATCGTTCAGGTCGCTCTTCCTCGGCTACAACCCTATTTCCGACCAGGTGTTCTTCTACTACAAGATCGGCAGCGACAACTCCGGCGACGACGTGGAGTACGAGAAAAAGGACAAGAACCTTCTGCTGCTCGACAGGAACGGAAACGAGATATCCACCGACGCCGACGCGGAGGACTTGATAGAATGACGCCGTCACGCGAAAACATGCGCCTGCGCAAGGCGTTCACGCTGGTCGAGCTGCTCGTGTCCATGGGCATCATGGGCATGCTCGCCACCGTCGCTTCTGCTGGCTACTACGCCGCCACCCGGTCGATGGCCGTGCGCGGCGTGCAGGACGCCACCGCCTCCACGATCCGCATGGCCAAGCAGCGCGCGGCGTCCACGCAGACGCGCACCGCGGTGTTTTTCAGGAACGAACTGCTGCGCGGCGGTTCCTCGTACAACAACGAAGCCATGCGCGGGGTGGTCTGCGCCGTGCGCGCGTCCGGGCGCTTTTCCGGCGTCCGCGAGAAGGGCACGTATCTCGTGGACGAGTTCAACGACTTCAACCAGTCGTACTCCGTGGCGAAGAACGCATCGGATTTCGGCACCGACACGATGCGCATATACCGCCTGCCGCGCAATCCGCGCGAGGCGCCGAAAGGGTCGGACACCACGCTCGTCTACACTCGCGTCGGCGACGTGGTGTCGGCGCTCGCCGGCGCCGAATACCGCGAATCGCTGCTCGCCACTTCGCGCACCGCCGGCGCCTCCGAGACGAAAGAGCCGATCCACGCATTCGCGTTCAAGAAGGCGAGCGGCGGGAAGAATCTCGACTGGGCGCCCGGCGACGTATACGCAATCGAGATTTCGGTGATCGAGCTTCCGGTCGGATACATATTCGGCTCCAAGCTGCCGACTTCCGGCAACCCGGTCGTGTACGACCCCGTCACGCCCATAATGTTCGGCCCGGACGGCAAGACGCAGCAGGAGACGCGCGTGAAGGTCTCCCTGTGCCAGAACATCGGCAGCACGTCGGGCAGGGTCCAGGTCGTGGGCGAATGGACCACGGACGAAGTGAAGGACGAGGACTGACATGAAAAGACTGTGCAAGAGGGCGTTCACCCTGATGGAGGTGAACCTGGCCATATTCATAATGGCCGTGGGCGCGCTCACGCTCGTCTCGCTGTATCCGTTCGGGTTCAAGGAGACCGACCAGTCGCGCGAGGACGTCGCGGCGGCCGCCACCGCCGATTCCATCCTGAACCAGGCCGTGGCCGTCCTTTCCTCCACGAACTTCCCGTGGTCTAAGTGGAAAGAGCTCGGCGGATCGAACCGGCGCTATCCCGTGGACTGCTGGCGCGAATACATCGGCGCGAGCCGCTCCACGCAGAACTCCCTGGCCGCCAACGCCTTCGCCCAGCTGACCAGCACGGCCGGGCAGGTCGGCCTGAGCACGCATTTCCCCAACCTGGAAAAGAACAGGCTCTGCGCCGGCGTCGTCTTCATGCGCGACTCCGATCCTCGCCTGATTTCCATATCCGTCCGCGTGTCGAACCTTCCGGCGATGCTGATGGCGCAGCCGATCTACTACACCGAAGTGTACTTCAACGGAGACCCTGACAAATGATTTCGCCGGCACATCCGGCCCCGCGCCGCTCCGGGCGGGGCTTCACGCTGCTGGAGATGCTGGTGGCGTCCGTCCTCCTGGGGATGCTGATAACGATCCTCACGATGATATTCACCGCGTCGGCGGCGGCGTGGCGCAACGGCAAGGCCGGCGCGTGGGGCCTGCGCACGGCCAGGCGCGACCTGGCGGCGTACCAGCGCGCGGCTTCGGACGCGCTTCCGCGCCTGAAAGGCAAGAGCGGCCAGAACGGCTACATCGCTTCGCTGTGGGTCGACGGAAACCGCCTCGTGTCGTCGAGCGGCAGTTCGCTCCAGCGCGCGTTCTCCGACAATCCCCCCACCGGGGCGGGCGGCGAAGGCGCCGCGGGCGACAAGCCCTGCGTGGCGAGCCTGTCGGTGGCGCTCGACAATTCCGAAAAGACGAAGACGTATCTCGTGGGCGTGGGGTCCGCAGGGCCCGACTGCGAATGGGAGACGGAAGACGACATCGTTTCCTGGCCGGAGGACTGACGCATGGCGACAATTCCAGAGAAACGCCCCGGCGGCCGCAAGGGCTTCACGCTCGTGGAGCTGATGGTCGTCATCGCGATGCTCGGCGTGCTCGTGGCAAGCCTCACGGCCGCCGTCCGCGCCGCGATGCGGCAGAGCAAGATCGCCAAGGCCACCACCGAGGTTCGCGAAATCACCCACGCCATCCTGGCGTACGAAAACGCCGCGAAGGACAACAAGCTTCCGTCGATAGAAAAGCAGGACGCAAGCCGCAGCACGCTGAAGTTCCTCCTGGGCGAAGGCACGGATGCCGACGGCAACAGGCTTCCGATATTCTACGAAGCCGCCCTCGTCGGCGACATGATACTCGACCCGTGGGGCACGCCGTACAAGGTCCTCATCAGAGAGCAGGACGTCACCTTGAAGGCCAAGGAATCGTCGCTCGAGACGGCTACGTTCATGCCTAACTTCTACCGGATGTCGGCGGAGGACGAGGTCCCCGGAAAGGTGGCGAAATGAAATTCTTCCGCAGAACCCGCAAGCCCCGCGCCAAGGCCGGGCGCAAAGGATCGGCGCTTCTCATAGTGCTGGGCTTCCTGGCGTTCATGGTCGTGTCCGCCGTGTCGTTCGCAGTCTACATGCGCACCGAGCGCCTTTCGTCTTCCGGCTACCGCTATTCCGTCTCCGCCCGGCACTTCTGCCGCGCGGCGTTCTCCCGCGCTCTCTCCGACCTCGAAAAGAACGTCGCGCCGCTCGGCGGCGAAAAGCAGGACTACGAGTTCCCGGGGCTGCAGGACCACTCGAACCGCTGGCGCGGGCGCGTGATGCTGCCCGGCGGGACTTTCGTGGAATCCGCGCCCGACACCGTGTCGTCGCTCGCGCTCGAGGGGCTGGGGTACCTCCCCCCCGCGCTGATCAACGACGCCCGCTACTGGTCCCGCCACACGAAGACCGCCGAATGGGTGAAGCTCGATTTCGACGTCGCCCGGTGCGTGTACACAGTGGTGAACGTCTCCGACATGCTCGACGTCAACAAGGTCCGCCCCTGCGCCCGCACGTCCAACCCCACGAACCGCGTCTCGATCGCCTACCAGTGGATGTCGTCCGACGGCAGGACGATCGAAGGCAACGGCTCGCCCGCCGAGAATTTCGGCGAGGAGATGCAGGACAGGCGCGGCGGCAGCCAGCAGGACGTGCCTTTCGTTTCGGTGATGGACTACAACGTGGCCCTCGGGGTGAAGAGTTCGGGATGGTCGTCCTACAGGATGGTTTCGCCGTACTATGAATACCTGAAGGCCGGCCAGGGTTCTTCGCAGGGCAACACGCGCTTCTTCTACGACGGGTCGGGCGGCGGCGCCAAGGAAAGCGCCAATACGCTCGCCTCCGCCGGCAGGGGCTGGTTCATGGCCGATTCCTGGAACACCAACACGTGGCCGCGCGTCAGCACGACCGGCGCGCGCTACGCGAACCTCGCCTACGCCGAAGGACAGCCTTTCAAGGAAAACGCCTTCAAAGGCTCCGGCGCGAAGAGCCTGGTCGACGTGTACGACTTGATGAACGAAACGCCCGGCACGCCGTGGCGGAGCGCCGGCTCCGCCGTCGAAATCGGCACGAGCGGCATAAAGTTCAGCTACGAGATGGCCTCGATACTCTACGACTACCTCGATCTCGATAGCTCGCCCGTCTCGCTCGCCCTCCCCTGCACCGAACGCGCACCGATGGTCTCGGCGTTCAAGCTGCAGACCGATGGCGACGGCAAGATCAAGGTCGTCCCCGACAAGAAGGAAAGCGGCTCCCAGGAGGAGAAGGTGGAAGAGTATTCGCTGTCGCTGCCCGAAGGCCCCTTCGGCTACATCCGCGGATGCGCCGCCATTCCGTTCAAGCACGTTTCCGAGTTCAAGATGAAGAGCTGGGAGGTCGAAGGCTTCGTCCGCGTGTGGCTGGACAAGAACGGCGAACACGGCTGCCGCACCCCGTCCGAAAACAATCCGGTCGGCGATCCCGAACGCTACCAGGCCGGGGGACTCGCGCGCGTGAACAATGAGTTCGACAAGGCCAGTTGGTCGTTCCGCTTCGCCGACGGCAAGATCAACCTGCCCGACGAAATCCGGAAAGAGTCGGACGCGTTCGTGAATTTCACTGTCCGCCCCAAGGGCGGCGGCAGCGTGGATAGCGTGCCGTACATGCGCAAGACCACACGGCGCGAACGCGTAGGCGATTCCTTCCAGGATAAGGTCGAATACGAATGTCTGCTTGTCGGCCCCGACGGAAAGAAGATCATAGACGGCAAGTTCGACAGTTCCACATCGATCGCCCAGGCCCTTTCCCAGCTCGGCTTCCGCACCGCCGTGTGGATCGCGGTCAAGGGCTCGGACGGCAAATACTGCGACGTCGTCCCGGCCTGCGGCGAGGACGATGCCAACTACAACGAGATGGCCGTCTCCGCCGGCGACGACGGACGTTTCGTGGCGTTCGGTTCGCAGCATGGCTTCCCGCAGCTCTACTTCCCGCAGAGCGGCTCGCTCGACGGCCAGGCGCTCGTGTCTTCTCCGCAGCAGTTCTCGTTCGAGTATTCGTGGACGGGCCTCCAGGTCGCCGATCCGCGCTACAACTACGCCCCGGAGAACTGGTGCAAGTACGACGGCAATATCGACAGCTTCGCCAAGGAGGCCGACGGCATACCGTCCCTGTGGAACGAATACGTAGGGCATGACGGGCGCGACCCGGACATCTTCATGTCCGTGTCCGACTGCACGAACCTCCAGTCCGTCGCCGAGTTCGCAATGCTGCCGCGCTTCAGCGGCTACAGCAGCGCCGGGCGCTACCAGGGCGGCAAGTTCGAAAAGGGCAGCGAGACGGACAGGGACGACTTCTGGCGCACGTTCCGCCTGTTCGAGCAGGGCGGCAAGGCGTCCGACAACCTCTACTCCATGAACGTGGTGAACATGTTCGAAGGCGCGCAGCGAATCAACCCGTATTCCGACCTTTGGCCGATCCGCATGGCGCTGGTGCAGAACACTCCCTACGACTGGTGGAGCGCCGGCGGCGGCTATACACAGGACAACAAGTCGGTCGATTTGAAAGACGCGCTCAAGTACGTGTTCTGCCCCAAGGGCGGAATCGGCGACGACGCAAGGCTGTCCATGGCCGACCAGACGAATATCGCAAGCAGGATATTCGGCACCATCCGCGATTCCGCGCGCGATTCGCGCGACTGGAGCTGGCAGTCCGCCTTCAACGCCATGGACTGGTACTCCGACGGCGACACGCGCCAGTTCCTGGGCATGACGCTCGGCAACGATTCGGACGACCTCCATTCCGTCGACAAGAAATTCCTCTACGGCTTCTGGCGCGACTGCCTTGGCGCGGACCAGCAGCTCTTCCTGGTGTTCGTGCGGGTGGAGCCTACCATAATCGGCGGCGACACGCCCGGCCAGACGCCGGCCCAGCTCGGAACCCGCGCAGTGGGGCTTGTCTGGCGCGAGCCGCGCGCTCCGAACAAGGCCAACGGCTTGAACGGCCCTCCGCACAGGATGCGCGTCCTTTTCTACCATCAATTCGAATAACGAGGCATTGAGATGGATCTAACGCCTGAACAAGACGCCGCCGTCCGCAAATGGGCGGCCGAAGGCGAATCCGTCGGCGAAATACGCCGCCGGATAAAAGACGAGTTCGGAATCCCCTGCACGTTTCTCGAAACGCGCCTGTACTTGATTGACCACACTGTCGACATGGTCGACAAGTCCGCTCCGGCGGAAAAGGAGAAGCCTGCGGAAGAACCGGCCCCGGCGGAAGCAGAGGACGCACCCGCCGCCGGCGGCGTATCGGTGTCGGCCGACACGGTCGTGCCGCCCGGCGCGCTCGCGGCCGGAACGGCGACTTTCTCCGACGGCGAAACCGGCCGCTGGTATCTCGACAACTACGGCCGCATGGGGTTCGAGTCGTTTTCGAAGCCCGGCTACCGCCCGTCCCCCGGCGACATGGAGCTCTTCAAGCAGCGTCTGATGGAGCTGCTCCAGTCCCGCGGGCTGATGTGACCGCTCCATGACGGCCACCGAAAAACGGCTGCTCGGCCTAATCGCCGAAACGTCGACAAGCCTTTCCGCGGACGTCGTTTCGGCGTTGCGCCGCGCGCGCCGCGCGGAAACGCCCGGTTCACACGCGCGCGCGATTCTCGACACCATTCTGGAGAACGTCGCAGTCGCGCGCAAGACCCGCGTCCCGCTCTGCCAGGACACCGGCACGCTGTCGTTTTTCGTCCCGGAAACGCTGCGCCGCACCGTCACGCCCGATGCGATCCGCCATGCGGTGGAAGCGGCCACGGCGCAGGGCTTTCTGCGCCAGAACACCATAGATTCCGTCACCGGCCGATCGCATCCGTCCAACGTCTGCCTCGGCGCGCCGTGCATATATTTCGACGACACGCCCGGAACCGCCGTTTCGCTTCTCATGAAAGGCGGCGGCAGCGAAAACATGTCGGCGCAGTATTCGCTGCCCGACGCCTCGCTCGGCGCCGGTCGCGATCTGGACGGCGTCCGCAAGGCCGTCTTGCACGCCGTCTGCAAGGCGCAGGGGTTCGGATGCGCCCCGGGAATCCTCGGCGTGTGCATCGGCGGCGACCGCGCGGGCGGATTCGCCTGCGCCAAGGGCCAGCTGCTGCGCCCCGTGGGCGCCAAGGGGAAGAATCCCTGCAAGGCCCTTGCAAAGCTCGAGAAAACGATTCTCGAAGAAGCGAACACCCTCGGCATCGGCCCAATGGGGCTTGGGGGGAAGACTACGCTGATAGACGTGAAGATCGGCGCCCTCCCCCGCGTGCCCGCTTCGTTTTTCGTCACAGTGGCCTACATGTGCTGGGCGCTCCGTCGCGGCTCGGTCGAGTTCTGAATCTCGCCCGTCCTGTCCGCCAAGCCCCCCGCTGAAGATTTTAACGCAGATGCGCCATGCCGGCGCAGAAATAGTTGGCTCTTCAAAGTTTTTTGTGGAAGGCGCGGCGCTACGCGCGACCACGAACCCAGGCGCGGCGAAGGATCGGCGCTGCCGATCCGGCGGAGACTTGC
>CADCBS010000030.1 GCA_902799715.1 uncultured bacterium
ATCTTCCCGATCCTGTTCCCGCAGAGGCCGTTCTTGGCGAAATGCCGCATGAGGCCGCAGAAGAAGCGCAAATAGATATTCCAGACGCGAATATGACGGCGGGAAAGGGCGAAGGACGCGGTGGAGCAAGCCGCGCGACCGCCGGGAACGACGCAAAAGCCGGAAATCGCAACGCAGTACAGACCGACAAGGCATACGGCAAAGAGTCCGGCGCCGGATTTCCGGCTGATGGCCAGACGGCGAATGCGCCTTCGCTTGCCATAGTGAGGGCGCGGGCGGTGTGGCTGGAAGTCGTGAACGGCATTCGGGGAAGCGTGGAGGCGCTGATGGACCGGATCGACGCATTGACAGACCCTTCTCGCGTCGAGGATGCCGCAATGCTTTTGGAATGGAAAGCGAAATACGCTGGCGAAATCACCGAACGGGCGAAAACGTCCTGGTGGCGGCGGATGTCGAAGACACGCGCCGTCTGACGCGGCGACGATAAATCCGGAAACGTCCGCACCAAGATAGGATGGCGGGGGTCTGTTTGCAAAAAGCGGCTTCCCGTCCCGAATACAGGGCGGTGAATTCTGATAGTACACACAAATGCGTTGGCTGTCGCATCAATGTCAATGCGTTGCGTTGTCTGTCGCATCAACAAAGGGATGCTGCCATAGGCGCGGATTGAATCTACGCCCTATAGTTTTACCGTGTGGGCCTGGCGCGGGTCGCGCCATTATCAAGGTGTGACATGCGGCGTGGCGCAGAGACTGCGTGATTTGCCGATGCGGTCAAAGGACTGTCGACATCAAATTTTAGGCTATCAACCAAAAGCAGGAACCTATCGGATTCAAGTTATACACTTTGAAATGCGATTACGGTACGTATGAAATCATAGCCAGGGCAGAGTGTTTCCGTCGGGAGGGAAAACCTGGGCGACTTGTCCACACCAAAACGCGTGCTATCTGTGCCTTTGCGCAAGACATTCACCCGAAAATAAGATTACGGTGCGTATGAAATCATATTGCAGGAGGGGATGGCGGGCGCAGCTCGTTTCGGTGACACGGCTGGATGCCACTCCTCCTTCTCGGCGCATGGCCTTTATCCAAAAATAAGATTACGGTGCGGATGAAATATGATACATGCACCTTGAGGATTATCTCATATAGAGGTATAAAGGAACCGCAATGGACGCGGGGCGAATGAGGAACGGAACGAGCGCCATTGGCGCAGAGACGGGCAGAGAACGGCGGCGGTAGGTTAACGGACAGTAGACGCGGACGGTCAGGGGGGCAGGGGGAGGTCCGGCGGCGGTAGAAAGCTAACGAGCAGGAGACGCGGACGGTCAGAGGGGGGGCAGCGGTAGAAGGCTAACGGGCAGGAGACGCGGACGGGCAGGGGGCGGCAGGCGACGGTCCGGCGGCGAGACGGCGGCGGTAGAAGGCTGACGGGCCGGAGACGCGGACGGTTTCGAAACCGAACTCCGCGAAAAGGTTTTCGACGGGAGCGTTTTTCGGCGTGGAGTCGCGTCGGGCGAAAAGCGTTTCCACTCCGCGGGCGGACAGCTCCTTTTCGAGAGCCTCCTCCACGGAAAACTCTATGCGGCGGTTCATCGCGCGGCAGGACATGACGAAATCGACTATTTCGGCGCGCGCGCCGGGATCGATGCGGGCGATGGCGAACGCAACAGTTCCGTAGTCGCCGAACCTGTCGGCGGCGCGGACGGCGAGAACCACGTGCCGAGGGTCGGCCGCGAGCGCCGCTATCTCCGGCGCGGTGCGGCGGGACGTGAGGACGTTGAACTGGCTGCAGCGCGCGGAAAGCTCGGCAAGGCGCATGACGTCGGACGGCCGGGCGGGGGCGATGTCTATCCGCATGTCGAGCGAACGCAGATATTCCGCCGGGTCGAGACCTTCGGCGGCCCGGCGGCGGGCGGCTTCCGCAGCGTAGGAAGCGGCGCGGCCGGACGAAGACGCGGCGGTCCGCAGGCGCGGAAAATACCGGCGGGAGAGCATGCGCTCGAATCCGGGAAGACCGTCCGGAGAGACCGGGAAGTCGGGAACCGCGGTGCCGGGCGAGAGAGCCTTCATCCTTTCGCGCTCCGCCGGGCTGTCGTCGACGAACACGAACGCGGAAGGCGAAATGTTCAAGTCTCGCGCGGCGGCGGCGAGGTTGTCCGCCTTCTCGGACCAGCCGATGCGGAGACAGGAGAAATCCTCCTTCCTGAGGACCATGCGCGGGTCGCTCCAGACGCATTCGACGGCGGAGGGCGTGTTTTTGCTGAGGGCTACGAGGATGACGCCGCGCTCCTTGAGGGAAAGGAGGAACTTCTGGAAACCGGGGCGCGGGGAGATGCCGTCGAGGCCGTCCTCCGCGAGGACGCCGTCCCACAGCGTTCCGTCGAAATCCACGGCGACGGCCTTTTTGACGCCGCCCTGCAGCATTCCGGCGAAGCGGTCGATTTCCGCCGCGATGGCGCGCAGTCCGGCGAGGGACCAAGGCATTCCGGCGACGGCGGCCATGCGCGGATCGAAGAAGGAAGGGCCGGTTTCGGAAGCGAGCGCGGGCATGTCGAGGACGAAAATCTCGGAATAGGGGAAAGCGGATTCGAGTGATGCCACGGCCCTTTCCAGGACGCCGCCCGCGCCGGGGTTGCGTCCGGCGGGATCCAGCGCGAGGAATATCGCGGCCGGAGCGAACGCCAGCATTTCCCGGGGCGGCGACGCGGCGGTTTCGGCCCATGCACCCCAGCCCGGAGGGATCCAGACTTCGTGGCGCGGACGGAGCATGCCGGCCAGCACGCCGGCGGAGGCGTTTGAAAGCACGGCGATCTTCATTTTCCCGTCCGGGCGTATCCGTAGAGTCCGCCGAGAGTCTTGACTTCGGCTATTTCGCCGACGGGGACCTGGAAGCCGAAATGCTCTTCGAGTTCGAGGACGAGGCGGATGTGCATGACGCTGTCCCACTGGGGGATGGAGCCGCATGAGAGGGACATTGCCGCTTCAGGGGGCGGGATGCCGAGGATTCCGGCCGCAAAATCGAGAAATTCGCGTTCTGTAGGCATGATGGCGTAGGTGGTGTCGAGGGTCAGCCGTCCCCCTGCGGGAGAGGGAAGACGGAAACGGGGCAACCGCACGGGAGGTCGACGGCGGCGGCGGCGGCGGCGAGGCCGCCGCCGAAGGCGCCGAGGAACAGGCGGCGCGGGGCGGAAGAGGGCGAAGGCGCGTGCGGCGCGGCGGCGGCGCAGTGCGCAATGGTGAGAGGCACGCTTGCGGAGCCGCAGTTTCCGTAGGATTCGCCGCTGGTCCAGACGCGGTCCTCCGCGAAGCCGAGCGCCTGCGCGATGCGGCGCACCATGTACATGTTGGCCTGGTGCGGCACGAAAACGGACGGAGGAGGTTCGTCAGCCGGGGCGGACGAGAGGAAGCCGCGCAGGAAATCGAGGGCCGGGCCGGTGGCGAAGCGGAACACAGCGAAGCCGTCCATCGCGATGCGTCCGCCCCACGGGAGGCGCAAGGCGCCGGACGGGTCGCCTTCGGACAGGAAAGCGAAGCGCCACGTGGATGGGGGCGCGCCGCACATGGCGGCGGGGCAGACGACGGTGGCGGTTCCGGCGTCGGAAAAGACAGGCAGCGTGGCGGGGTCGGCGGGGTCGGCCACGGAAGTCTGCACGTCGCCGTCGGCGAGGAGCACGGGGCGGCCGGTGGCGGCGGCGTACATTGCGGCGGCGTGGAGGCCGTAGACGTAGCCGGCGCAGGCGGCGCGAATGTCGAGCGCGGCGGCGGCGGGCGGGAATCCCAGCGCGCGGTGCAGGCGGTTCGCGAGCGCGGGCATTTCGTCGCCGGGCGTGACCGTGACCGCCACGAGCGCGCCGAAACCGGCCGGGGAGAACGGGCTTTCGCCCACGGCGCGGCGCGCTGCGGCGAGGCACAGGTCGAACGTGCCGCAGCCGGGCGGGGCCACGCGCAGAGTGCGGAAGCCAGTGGTCTTCACGGCAGTGGCGGCCTTTTCCGGGCCGCACACCGGGGTGCAGCGGGCCAGATTGTCGACGGCGGCAGGCGGCACGCACGCCGAAACGCCGGCAATGGCGGCGTCATGGCATAATATCGCGGACATCGCGCCTATTCTACCATACTTTCGGAAAAGGGAGTAGTCTCTCTTGCTTCCGGCGGGGCGGGGGTGGTATAATTGCGGACGCCATGCATACCATACTCGCACATCCTCTGGTGAAACACCGCGTCACGCTCATGCGCGACGAGAACACCAAGCCGAAACAGTTCCGCGAACTCGTGAACGAGATAACGGAATTCCTGGCCATCGAAAGCCTCAAAGACCTGCGCACCAGGGAAGTGCGCGTGAAGACGCCCGTGGCCGAGGCCACGGGCGTGAAAGTGGAAGACAGCATAGTCATAGTGCCGATACTGCGGGCGGGCATGGGCATGCTGGGCGCGATGCTGCGGGTCCTTCCGTACGCGAAGGTGGGGGTGCTGGGGATGCAGCGCGACGAATCCACCGCCGAGCCGGTTCCGTACTACGCCAAGGTTCCGCCGGCGAAGAACGACGACCTTGCGATAGTGATCGACCCCATGCTGGCGACGGGCGGGAGCGCGTGCGACGCCTTCGCGCAGCTGAAGAAGCTCGGATACAGGCGGATAGTGTTCCTGAACCTTATAGCGGCGCCCGAAGGAATAGACAGGGTGGAGCGCGAACATCCCGACGTGCCCGTTTTCACCGCCGCCAAAGACGACGGCCTGAACGAAAAATTCTACATAGTACCCGGGCTCGGGGACGCAGGCGACAGGATATTCGGCACTTTGTGACGTCTTCCGGGGGAATGGTTTTGGATTGATTTTCGGCCCGGCAAAAGGCATAATTCTGGAATCGTCTTTTCAACGGAACGGTTTACCGATGATTAAAATCAAAACGTTGGCGGCGGCGGCCGCGGCAGGGCTTTCGTGCCTTGCCGCCGCCGGTGCTGGCGGCGACGCGGGAGGATTGGACGTCCTCGAGACGTCGCCGTCTTCGATTTCCATAGAGTGGCCGCGGGGAAAACCGGGCGAACAGTTCTCCGTCTATCTGCTCCACGAGAGGACGGCGGGCGAAAAGCCGGGCGACGAAGTGTGGGCCGAGACGTTCGAAGGCGCGCCCGGGAACGGGCAAGGGCCGGTGGACGACCTGGACCAGGTCACCGTGAACGAAGGATGGGAAGGAGAATACGTGATGTTCTCCAGCCAGGAAAGCTCGCTGAGGCTTTCCGGCATGGACGGCGGGTGGCTTCTGTCGCCCGGGCTAAACGCCGGGACATGCACGGGGGCGGTGATCTGCCTGCGCGAAAAGACGTCCGGCCCGCGCGAGAATATGCAGAGCCAGCGCGTGATGACGGTTTCGGACGGCGGAACCGTGACGAACCTCGCCGGGACCGTGACGGTGGGGAGCAGGTTCGAAAACCATTTCGTGCCGCTTCCGGAGACGGTGGCGGGCAAGACGTTCAGGATACTTTTGACGGCGCCGACGAACCACATGGCCGCCGACATAGACATAATGTCCGTTTCGCTAAGGAAAAACTACGTGGCGGGCAGCGTGGAACTGGTGCAGGACGCGGCTGTCGCCACAACGAACAACTGCTTCACTTTCGAGGGGCTGGTTCCGCGGGAATACACATGCAGGGTGGAATCGTCCGCCGGCGCGGACGGCGCGAAGAACGTGCTGGAGCGCAAGGTGAACCTGCTGAACGCGCCTTCGGGCGAAAAGAGCATCACGGTGAAGATGCTGTTCCTGGTGCTGCAGATAGGGCTTATAGTGTTCGCGGCGAAACTGGGCGGCATGCTGGCGCAGTGGCTCAAGATGCCGAGCGTGATAGGCGAACTGGGAGCGGGCGTGCTGATAGGCCCGTACGCGCTCGGCAAGATAGGCTTCACCATAGGCGGATTCACACTGTTCTCGAAAGGCATATTCCCGCTGCCGCCGGGCGGGGCGGAATTCCCCGTGTCGCCGGAACTCTACGGAATATGCACGATAGCGTCCGTCGTGCTGCTGTTCCTGTCGGGGGTGGAGACGAACTTCAAGATGTTCCTGCGGTACTCGTTCGCCGGGCTGATAATAGGCGTGGGCGGCGTGGTGGTTTCGTTCCTTTTCGGCAACTGGTGCGCGTCGCTGACGCTGCCCGGCATCGACGACACGCTTCTGCACTACTTCATACCGATAGCGATGTTCGAAAACCTGTCGATGTTCTCGCCTCCAGCCCTGTTCATGGGCATATTGGGGACGGCGACGTCGGTGGGCATAACGGCCAGGATACTTTCCGAGCGCAGGAAGATGGACTCGCAGGAAGGCGTGACGATAATGGCGAGCGCTGTCATCGACGACGTGCTCGGCATCGTGGTGCTCGCGATAGGTCTTGGCGTCATAAAGTCCAACGCTTCCGCCGGCGGCGCCGGAGCGGCGCAGATGCAGTGGGGGCAGATCGGAGCGGTGGCGGCGAAGGCTTTCGGCGTGTGGCTGATAGGAACCGTGCTCGGACTCGTCGCGGCGCGCAAGATATCGTTCATACTGAAGCTGTTCAAGTCGCCGGTGGCCGTGGCCACGCTTTCGTTCGGGCTCGCGCTCGTGATTGCGTCCATATTCCAGGCGATGGACCTGTCGCTGATCATCGGCGCGTACGTGCTGGGGCTTGCTCTTTCAAGGACCGACATACGCCATCTGGTGCAGGAGAATCTACAGTCGATATACACTTTCTTCGTGCCGATCTTCTTCTGCGTGATGGGCATGCTGGTGGATCTGTCGCAGCTGACTTCGGCGGACGTTCTGATATTCGGCGGCATATACACCGTCCTTTCCGTGGCGGCGAAGATAATAGGCTGCGCCGTTCCGGCGCTTTTCTGCGGCTTCAACGCCGTTGGAGGGCTCAGGATAGGCGCCGGCATGATACCGCGCGGCGAGGTGGCCTTGATCATAGCCGGCCTCGGGCTTTCCATGGGGTATCTCGATTCCAAGGTGTTCGGCATAGGGATAATGATGACACTCGTGACGACCCTCGCTTCGCCGCCGCTGCTGGTGCATCTTTTCAACATAAACCGCAAAGGGGTCAAGAAGGATTGCTCCAGCACCGAAGGATCGAGGCCGGTTTCTTTCGAGCTGGACACCGAAAGCGCCGCGAGGATTATGGCGCAAAGGCTTGTCCACGCTTTCCAGAACGAAGGTTTCTTCACGTCGCTCCTGAACGCGTCGGAAAACATCTGGCAGGTTTCCAAGGACGTCACGGAGATAACGATGCGCAGGAGCGGGAAGCGCATAGAATTCGAATGCACGCCCGAGGAGGAATCGTTCGTAGGCACGGCGATAATAGAAATCTGCACCGAGATGAACGCGCTGGCCAACCAGTTCTCCAGACCTCTAAAATCCGGCGAGATAGCCTCCATACTCAAGGAAGGACAGTCGGCCAAGATAAGCGGAAGTTCCGACATTCTGCACTACATAAGGAGGTTCGTGGCGATTCCGGACTTCAACGCGACATCCGTGGAAGACATGGTGGACAAGCTGATAAAGGCTATTTCCGACGTCAATCCGGGAGTGTTCACCGACGCGGCCAAGGTCAAAGAGGCCATAATGTTCCGTGAAAACGCAATGTCGACCGGACTTGACCACGGACTCGCCGTCCCGCACGGAAGGACGGACTTCGCAAAGGATCTCGCAGGCGCGATCGCGATAGTCGGAAACGAAAACGGCATACCGGGCTATCCCACCATAGACAACGGCCCGGTCAGGATAATAGCGCTTACCGTGGCTCCGGCCGAAAGCGCCACGCCACATCTGCGCGTGATGTCGTATCTGAGCAAGAAATTGAGGGAGAACGACGGACTCGCCAGACTGCTGGCGTGCAAAACGCCGTCCGAAATGATGAAATTCCTGATATATTGAGGTAAAAACGCATGAAAGGCGGAAAGTTGTCTACAACTCCTGTAGACAACCTGTAGACAGCATATCATCGAACAATAGTGGAAATCCGCCCGGGTTATGGTTAACTATCACGCGTGTAACGAAACCTTGGAAATTTCAAAACGGATCAGAAAATGCCTCAGAACGATTTCGAGACTATATGGCAGGACGCCATAGCCATTTTGAGAGGATCGCTCGAGAAGGAAGAAGCCAAGAACCAGATGGACCGCTACCTGGGGCAGTTCCTGGCTCACGAACTTCGCGGGAACGAGTGCGTGATAACGGTAGCGCAGCCTCTGCAGGTCGAATGGTTCACCGGGCTGTACTCGCGCGGCCTTGCGTCGGCGCTCTGCGCGGCAGGCGCCGACCCGGACATAACGGTAAGGTTCGCCGCGCAGGCCGCGACGGAAATCCCGCCGGCGCGCGAAGAGACCGCGGCGCGCGCGCGCATGGACGCCGCCGCCGCAAGGCATGTGCGCGCGCCGGCGCGCCGGCGCGAGTTTCCGATGCCGGAACTCGACGCCAACTACACGTTCGACAATTTCGTGCGCGGGCCGTCTAATTCCTTCGCGCACGCCGCCGCGCAGGCCGTGGCGAAGGATCCGGGAAGAACGTACAATCCGCTTTTCATCTGGGGCGACACGGGTCTCGGCAAGACGCACCTGATGCAGGCCATAGGGCATGAGGCCATGAGGCGGTTGCCTGGGACGTACGTCTGCTACATAACATCCGAAACTCTCTTGAACGAGTACGTCAGCGCCATCCAGAACTCGTCGCTTCCGGAGTTCCGCAACAAGTACAGGAACACCGACATACTGCTGATCGACGACATACAGTTCATGGCGGGCAAGCGGCAGATACAGGAAGAGTTTTTCAACACGTTCAACGCGCTGCAGACCGCGAAGAAGCAGATCGTGATCACCTGCGACGTCGCGCCGCGCGACATTTCGGGCCTCGAGGCTCGCCTGCTTTCAAGGTTCCAGGGCGGAATGGTGATCGAGATAGAATCGCCTTCGTACGAAACGCGGCTCGCGATCCTGAAATCCAAGGCCCGCGCGATGGGGCGCACCGTGCCGGTTCCCGACGAAGCGCTCGATTTCATAGCGGAAAACATCCATTCGCACGTGCGGGCGCTCGAAGGCGCCCTGAAGCGAGTGTGCGCCGTGGCGGACATCAATCCGTCGCTCGTGCTCGACCGCGAGCAGGTAAGGCGCATACTGCGCGATTCGATAGAGAGCGAAAAGGTCGCGAAGGAGCTTACCATATCGGAGATACGCCTGGCGGTCGCGAAGCACTACAACGTGACGGTGGAGGATATCCTTTCCACCGACAAGTCGCAGTCGATAGTCACCCCGCGCCAGGTGGCGATGTTCCTCGCAAGGAAACTCACGGTGGCGTCGCTGCCGAACATAGCGGAATCCTTCAAGAGGACGCATGCCACGATACACCACGGCGTGAAGACCATAGAAAAGCGCATGGAGGTTGAAAGCCAGCTGTACGCCTCGATATGCGATCTCGTGGCCGGACTGGGCAGAAACCCGGAGGAATTGAAGGCGTGAAGCCTGTAGATATCCTGGAGACAGCATGAACACAACATGTCCACAGAATGCGACTTGTCTACAGGGGCGCGGAGAAATGAAAAGCGGTGAACCGGAAATGAACAGCCTGTCTACATGCGCGAAGGCGGCGGGAGCCGCGATACACAGGTCTCCGGCGGGTTGTTGAAGTTGTCGCAAGGCATAATAAGAAGAAAAAAGATTTTTTTAAAATCTATAAACACCAGAGCCGGCGCAAAACCGGAAAACACGGAAAGGCAGAGACAATGAAGTTCACGATAATCAGGGGAAAGTTCCTCGATGCGCTCAAGACGGTGCAGAACATCGTCCCGGGCAAGGCGTCCATGCAGATACTGCAGAACGTGCATATCGAGGCGGCCGACGGAAAGCTCGTCCTAATGACGACCGACCTTTCCATGACAGTGAAAAACTCGGTGGAGTGCGACGTCGAGGAGCCTGGCAAGACGACCCTTCCCGTGAAGCTGCTCGCGCTCACGATAGCCAAGGCCGCAGAAGGCCCGGTCAAGGTCGAAGTCTCGTCCGACAACCTTGCCGTGGTTTCCGCAGGATCCGCGGTGTTCAAGATCGCAGGCCTTCCAGAAGCCGATTTCCCGAAATACGCCGGAAACGGCGATTCGTTCTCCATCTCCGTTCCGCAGACCGCGCTGCGCGAGCTGTTGCGCAAGACGCACTACGCGGCGTGGCAGGAGGAAGGGCGCAACGGCATACGCGGCGTGCTGATGTCGCTGAAGGACGGAAAGCTCACGATGGTGGCGACCGACGGACGCCGCCTCGCGCTGGCCGAGACCGAAGTGGACATTCCCGCCGGCGCCGAAACCGACATCACCCTTCCGATACGTTCGATATCCGAGCTTCTGCGCATTCTCGGCTCCTCCGACTCGAAGGACGCGGTCGTATACCTGCGCGAGAACTACGCGTGCTTCGCGTTCGGCAATGTCGAGTTCACCACGAAGCTCGTGGCCGATCCGTACCCTGACTACCGCCAGGTCATCCCCCACGACTTCGCGCAGAGCGCGGTGATCGACCGCCAGCTTTTCATCGAAGCCATCGAGCGCGCGTCCGTGATGTTCATCGACAGCAAGAACCCCACGCACCTCGTTTTCGCCGACAACCAGCTGATAGTGAGTTCCGGAACGTCGGAGCTCGGCGAGGCGCGCGACATAGTGCCGATCAAGTACGCCGGCGAGCGCATCGAGACGAGTTTCGACCCCGTGTTCCTTCTCGAGCCGCTGAAGGCCATCGACGACAACGAGATAACGATGGAGATGAACAACGGCGTGATGCCGTTCGCGATGAAGTGCTCCATTCCGTTCCTTTACGTGATAATGCCTCTGCGCTACTCCTGAGCGCGCGGAGGATCGTTCCTCCGGAACAGGTTGGAGCTATGGTGCGCCTGCAATGAAAATCTGGACAGACAAGGACTACCCGATAATAATATCGTGCGCGAAGGGGCTTTCGCAGTGGACGGAGTCGGAAGTCCGCTCCATGGGATACAGGCCCGTGGAGACCACAGACACCCGCGTGGTGGTGCGCGGAGCGATGCGCGACGTGTTCAAGCTGAACCTGAAACTGCGCACCGCGCACCGCGTCCTCGTTCCGCTCCTCAGGGCGGGATGCAGGAACATACGCAGGCTTTACGATCTGGCGTATTCGATAGACTGGGAAAACCTGCTCGAACCCGACGGATACGTGAGCGTGCATTCCGTTGTGCACAACGCCACCGTGCGCGACACCAGAATGCCGTCGCTCGTAACCAAAGACGCCATAGCGGACAGGATGTCGGACCGTTGCGGAAGGCGTCCCGATTCCGGTCCCGACATGTCTGGCGCGTCGGTGTTCGTATACTGGGAAGGCGACACCGCGCTGATCTACATAGACACTACGGGCGAAGTCCTTTCCCGGCGCGGATACCGCAAGATACCTGGATCCGCCCCCATGCAGGAAACGCTCGCCGCCGCCTGCATAATGGCGATGCGCTGGGATCCTTCCACGCCGTTCGTCTCGCCGATGTGCGGATCTGGAACGCCTGCGATAGAAGCCGCGATGATGGCGTCTGGCCGGGCGCCGGGATCCTTCAAATCGCATTTCGGGTTCATGTCGGTCAAGGGATACGACAGGATCATACCCGGCGAAACGCTCCGCGAAGGCGAAGAGGGGCGGAACTTCGGCGAATCGCCTGAACGGATATGGAAGGAAATGCGCGCCGAGGCGGCGCGCAGCGAAAAGCATGAAGGCCTGCCCAGGATAATCGCCACCGACATTTCCCCGGAAGCGGTCGAAAACGCGCACACAAACGCCGTCGCTGCCGGAGTGGCGGACATGATAGAATTCAAGGCGTGCGATTTCGCGGAAACGGAAATACCAGAAACGCGCGCCGGCGCGATTTTCTTCAACCCCGAATACGGCATACGCCTTGGACGGCACGAGGAGCTTGTCCCGCTCTACGAGCGGATTGGCGACTTCATGAAGAATTCGTGTCCGTACTACACCGGCGCCGTATTGACCGGGAACGCCGACCTTTCGCACCGCGTCGGTCTGCGGACTTCGGCGAGGGTGCCTTTCTACAACGGCCCGATAGAATGCAGGCTTCTGATATATCCGCTCTATCCCGCTCCGCACGGGGACGAAAGCGGAGACGTGGCCGCGGACGCAGGCGCGAGAGACGGAAAACAGGACGGAGAGCAGTGAACGCCGCGGCGCAGGAGAGAATTCAGTGAAGGAAATTCTGCACATAGCATGCGCCGGCGGAACGGTTGAGGTAGAACCCGGGACGCGCGTTTCGGAAATACTTCCGCGGACGGTCGGCGGATTTCCGGTCCTTGCCGCCATGGTCAACAACATGGTGGTGTCCCTCGAAACGCCATTCTTCTGCGATGCCGATGCGGCCCCGCTCACGGTGGAATCGCCGTACGGCGCGGCGGTGTGCCGCGACACTTTCTGCTTTCTCGCCGCCAAGGCGGCGAAGGAGCTTTTCCCGGACAGGAAATTCCGCGTGCACAGTTCTATCGGATCCGCCCTTTGGTGCACGCTCGGGTCCCAGACCGCCATTTCGAAGAAAGAGACCGATGCCATAGCGGCGAAGCTCGGCGAATACGTGGCGAAGGACCTTTCAGTCTCCAGCAGGCTCGTGTCCTACAAGGATGCCGTGGAGATTCTGAAATCCATCGGCGCCATAGACGAACTGCACCTTCTCGAACACCGCAACCCGCCGGCGGTGATGCTGAACTGCTGCGAAGGGTTCTACGCCCTCAACCAGACTCCGCTCGCCGCAAGGACGGGATTGCTCGGTCCTTTCGAAATGTACTGCGGCGAAGACGGCATGATGCTGAACATCTGCAACTCTGAATCGCCACGCAAGCCTCCGGAGCTGCCGAAGAGGGAACGGTGGATGGCGGTGTATTCGCAGAACGTCGCCAAAGCGCGCCTGATGGACGTCGAGACCGTCGGCGACCTGAACACGGTAATAGCCCAAAACAGGTTTCCCGACTACGTAAGGGCAGTGGAATCGTTCCAGACGAAAAACCTCGCGCGCATCGCGGACGAAATTTGCGGCAGGAAGGAAAAGGTCCGTCTCGTTCTTCTTTCCGGACCTTCCTCCGCGGGAAAGACGACGACAGCGGACAGGCTCTGCACGCAGCTCCGCGTGAACGGAGTGCGGCCCATGCACTTTTCCACGGACGACTATTTCGTGGGCGATTCCAGAAACCCGCGCGACGAAAACGGCAACTTCGACTACGAGACCATCGAGGCCGTGGACTGCGAAAGGCTTTCCGCCGACCTCAATGCGCTCTTCGCCGGCGGACCCGTAAGGCTGCGCAAGTTCGACTTCAACCGCCACGAAGGGCGCGAAGACGGCAAAGAGACGGTTCTGCCGCCCGGCGGCGTGGTGGTGCTCGAAGGCATACACGCGCTAAACCCGGCGCTCGTGGCTGGAGTGGACGATTCGGTGAAGTACAGGATATTCGCAAACGCCTTCACCCAGCTTGCCGTGGATTCGTGCAACCGCATATCGGCGCGGGACACGCGTCTTCTGCGCCGCCTCGTCCGCGACTCGAACTACCGCGGGCAGAGCGCGCTCGACACTTTGAAGATGTGGCCTTCCGTGTACGCCGGCGAAAAGAAGTGGATATACCCTTTCCAGAATCTCGCCGACGCGATATTCAACACCGCGCTCGACTACGAGCTTGCCGTGCTGAAGCCGTTCGCCACGATGCTGCTCGACGGCGTGAAGCCGTGGGACGCCGAGTTCGCCGTGGCGCGCAGGCTGTCCGGCCTTCTGCACAATTTCTCGCCTGCGCCGCCCGACGCGGTTCCCGGCGATTCCATACTGCGCGAATCCATCGGCGGATCGCAGCTTAGCTACTGAAGCCGCAGGAAAACACAGCCAAAATGTCAAAAACCGTCCTCGATTTCGCAAGCTACGCCTTGCAGTTCTTCTTCCTTTTCACTCCGTTCTTCGCGCTGTCGATGTTCCTGTGTCTCACGGCGGCATACCCCGAGCGGAAGAAGAAGATAGAAGCCACGCGCATAATGGTTTTCTCGTTCCTGATATGCGAGGCACTTGTTTTCTTCGGCGAACAGATATTCGCCGTTCTCGGGATAAACATACACGGATTTTCGATAGGCGTGGGGCTTGTGCTGCTTCTCGACGGCATAGCGCTCGTCAAAGGCCGCGTCGCCGAAGGAGACTCCGACCCCAACCGCGACATAGCCGTGGTTCCGATGGCGATTCCCGTGATAGTGGGTCCGGCCACGATAGGCGCGATAATGGTTTTAGGCGCGGAATGGAAAGGCTTCGAACTGAAGACGATGAGGTCGCTATCCATACTCGCGGCGTCGTTCGCGCTGTGGCTTATGCTTTTTCTGTCGTCGAAGATGGAGAAGTGGCTCGGCGCGCGCGGTCTCCAGATACTCTCCAAGATAACCGGGCTGGTGCTGGCCTCGCTCGCGGCGCAGATGATGCTCAACGGCGCCTGCAACGGCTGGATGAAGATACAGGATTCCGCAAATCGCCCGGCGGCGCCGCAGACGCGGCCCGCGAAGTGAAGAGTCTGCCGTTCAGCCGCAGATCCATTTCCCCGCGAGCGGGATTTTCCTGGCGGCGACCGCGACCGCCGCGCTCGCCGCGAACGAGCATGCCGCCGTGGCCGCTATGCAGAGCGGCGTGGACATGGCGGGCTTGAACGCTTCGCTGAAAGGCGTAAGGAAGAACATGTGCATCAGATACATTCCGTAGCTCGCCTCCGAGACCGGCTTCACGGCGAAGCGGTAGAAGGCTCCCTTGAATTCGAACTTGCGCAAAACCATGAACGCGCCGATGGTCGCAAGCGCCACGCCGGTAGAGTTGTATTCGATGCCCGTTTCGGAAACCACTGCGTATGCATAGTCCTTCGACAGAGGAAAGCCGTGGCGCGACAAGGCGCCGAAAAACGCCGTTCCCATTATCGCCGCTCCGGCGAGCAACAGCGGAACCGCGACGGACAGCGTGCGCGCCCACGAAAGATCGCGTCCGAATTTCCTGAACCAAAGCCCGATCATCATGTACCCTGCGAATCCGCTTATGTAGTGGAAAGCGCCGAATCCGTTCCACGGGCATTCGCCCCACAGATAGGGGACGGCTCCGAACGAAGGCGCGCCGTAAAGCCGCGTCCACAGCAGCCGCGCGAACGGGAAAAGAGTAGTGAAGAGCCATGCGCATATCCAGAGGGAAAGCTCCTTTTTCCCGACCTTTTCGGCCCATGGGGACAGAAGCGGCATCAAGATGTAAAGCCCCGCTATCATCGGGACGAACCAGAGATGTCCGCCCTCGTCGGGGAAGTTGAAGCACATCTTGCCCCAGCTGCCGTCCGCCATCCACACGTATGCCGCGGCCCATGCGAGGAAAGGAACGCCAACGCGCAAAAACCTGCGCCGGAAGAATTCGCCTGCCGGGCGGCGCACGGGGAAGAGCAGATAGGATGAAGCGATCGCGAAGAGAGGCACGCACGTGCGGCAGATGCATTCCACGACCGTTATCCACAGCGCGTCGCCGCGCGACGCCACGAACGTCACGTCAGGCGCCTCTCCGCCCAGATAGAAAGGTTCGGCGGAATGTATCGCCATAACCATGAAGCAGGCCGCCACGCGCAGCCAGTCGAGAAATGCAATGCGTTCTCTGTACATGATGCAGTTTTCCTTTTTCCGCGTCCGGCGCGCCCGGGCGATCGACCGCAACGCCTCCGGCCGGGCGTCTCCGGCAGTGAATGTCATTCGGGAGCCGTCGCGGCCATTATACTAAAAGCGAGACGGCTATAGAAGAAGTAAAAGCGCCTCCGGCGTTTTCCCCTCCGGTGCGGGCGGAGCGGCTTTTTGGTATAATTCCGCTTGAAGGATATTGCCGGTCTGCGGGCCGGCGGAAAGGGAAAAGGAAATGCACAAGGGATCGACGGCGCTGGCGGCTTTCGCCGCAGCGGGGATTTTCGCTTTCGGGGGTTTCGCCGCTCCGGACCCGCTCGAGGTTTTCGACAACCCGCCGCAGAGCGCCAAGACCGGCGTGTGGTGGCACTGGATGGGCGGCAACGTCACGAAAGAGGGCATCGTCAAAGACCTCGACTGGTTTGCGGGATGCGGGATAGGGGCGGCAACGATTTTCGGAATGGCGGACATCTGCACGCCGTGGGCCACGGGAATAGAAAACAGTCCCGGGAGCGGTCTCGTGGCGTTCACGCCGGAGTGGTGGGGGCTGGTGAAGTTCGCCTGCGAGGAGGCCGAAAAACGCGGCATCGAAATCGGCGTGCACAACTGCCCGGGCTACACGTCCACCGGCGGCCCGTGGATTCCTCCGCGTCTCGCAATGCGCGAGCTCGTGTTCAACGTCACGAACGCGGAAACGCAGATTTCGCTTGCGGCGAACGCGCCGTCTCCCGTCCACAATCCGGAAAACGGAAAGTTCGAAAAGCCCTGCATCGCCGCGCGGCGCGCCGACCTTCAGGAGATAGCGGTAGTGGACGGCGTGCGCGTGCAGCACATCCCTATGGGCTCGTACACCCAGCCCAACCAGTGGGAGGCGTTCGGCCTTGAGTGCGACAAGATGAACCCCGAAGCCGTGGAGTTCCATCTCGACCGCGTCATCGGCGACATGAAGCGCTACGTAGGCGAACAGGTGGGCCGCGGACTCAAGTTCGTATTGCTCGACAGCTACGAGGCCGGAAAACCCACGTGGACGCCGCGCATGCGCGAGGAGTTCATTGCGCGGCGCGGATACGATCCGCTGCCTTTTCTCCCCGTGCTCGGAGGATTCAAGACCAAGGCCGCGCCCGACGCGGCCTCCGCGAAGAAGTTCAAGGCCGACTACGACCGCACCATAAGGGAACTCTACCGGGACGTACTGTTCAAGACCATGGGCGAAAAACTGCGCGCGGCCGGACTGGAATTCGCCTGCGAGCCGTACACCGGCCCGTTCGACTCGCGCGAATGCGCGGCCTACGTCGACAGGCTGATGACGGAATTCTGGTACGGCGGCGCGACGAACCGGCGGCCGATGCGGCAGATGGGCTGGAACCGCTGGACCGGGCCGGGAGGGAAGCGGCACAATGTCGTGGAGGCCGAAGCGTTCACCGCCGCGCCGCCGTCGTGCAACTGGACGGAGACGCCCTATCTTCTGAAGGCCGCCGCCGACACGCAGTTCGACCGCGGCGTGAACAGGATGACTCTGCACACGTGTCCGCACCAGCCGTGGGGCGACGACGTGAAACCCGGCAAGACCATGGGGCGCTGGGGCACCCACTTCGGACGCAACCAGACCTGGGCCGAGAGCGGCAAAGGATGGTTCAAGTACCTGAACAGGTGCCAGGCGCTGCTGCAGTGGGGCGAGCCGAGCGACGCGCGGATAGAAGGACGCAATTTCGCGCCGGCGCGGACGCCGGTGACGGCGCACGCACGCGCGGCCGACGGAAAGCTTGTTTTCTTCGTGGTGAACCATTCGAACCACGGCGTCGGTTTCGACGCTACGCTTCCGCCGTCGAAACATTCTCCCGAATGGTTCGATCCTGTTTCCGGGCGCGTCGTGCCTCTTGCGGCGCAATCGCGCAAAGTACATATCAATCTCGCGCCGTGCGGAAGCGGATTCCTCGTGCTGCGCAGGCATCTGCGCGCAGACGAAAAACCTGCGGGCGACAACACCATCCCGCGCGGCTCGAAGCCGTTTGCGACGGTTGCGACGCCGTGGGAGGTGTCGTTCGGCGGCGCGACGGTTTCGATGCCCGTCCTTTCCGACTGGACGAAGAATGCCGACGCCCGCATAAGGTATTTCAGCGGCACTGCCGTGTACAAGGCGTCATTCGACGCCCCGCAGAGAGGCGGATCGGCTGTTCTGTCGCTGGGGAACTGCAACCGGCAGATTGCGCGCGTCGTATTGAACGGCCGCGACCTCGGCACTGTCTGGTGCGACCCATACGAAGTCTTCGTGCCGGGAGGAACGCTGCGCGAGCGAGGCAATATCCTTGAAATCGAATTCACGAACGTGTGGGCCAACAGGCTGATCGGCGACGAGCATGAGCCGCCCGATTGCGAATATGTCAAAGCGCCCTATCCCGGCGGGTGGTATTTGAAGCGCTTCCCCGGCTGGTTCGCGAAAGGGATGTCCGCCCGGCCGTCGAAGGGACGCAAGTGCTTTTCCGACTGGAACTACTTCACCAAGGATTCGGCCTTGACGCCGTCGGGCCTGCTGGGGCCGGTTGAACTGTTCGAGGTCCCGTCGCAGTCTTCGAACAGCACACCCACCCAAGCCAGGCGGTAGTCGTCGTCGGGAGCGGCCTTGCCCTGGAAAGGCAGGCATACGCGCCCGTCGTCGTCCTCGAACGTGCCCGGGTGTCCCTGCTCCCGTTCATTCCAACTGCCTTTGGCGCATGGGCTGATCCGCCCGTGCCATTTGACGGCTTTGAAACGGATCCGCGTCCGGGGTGAGGATTCCCCGGTCGAAGATGATATGCAGAAGACGGGAAGCGCGGGCGAGTAGATGCGGCTGCCGCGAATCGGTAAGTCCGGGCGGGCACGAACAGCGAAGCAGCCGGTGCCTGCGCACCTCCCTCAAAGTTGTTTATACCAGTTGCCCTGGTTGTTTCCTATCCCAAAACGCATGAGTGAAAACGCAGATGAGCCCTCCGGAAACTCCGGCAAAGGGGAGTGACGCGCTTCGCCGCATCGCTGTGCGGAGGAAGTCTTGCGCTATTTCGCGCCGGACGTACGGTTCGAAACCATGTTCAAGATTTTGATGTGATAAGATGTCAACCCCCCATGTTCACAACCTGTTGATAGAACGGTTTTTCATGTGATATAAAACTCTATATCAAAGGGGCGAAGCGCAAAAAATCAATGATTTACCCCATAAAAACCGAGATTTCGCGGTTTTTTACAGACGCATAACCAATACACGGAAATGTTGATATTTTGATTGTTTTGCAGTCGCGGGAAGGGGGCGGATTATTGTATCCAAGCCGGGAAAGGCGCGGTCCTTCCGCGAGAAGGAGCTATGACACCATGGCACGGATGTCGCTATCCGCCGTCGTTCTATGCCGCCAACGCCTGCGGCCTCCGCCGTCAATGGAGCAATCCGAAGGAAGCGGTTGCGCAGATTCTCCTCCGTCCTCGCACGTTGCCACCGCCGTCATCAGCGGACTACAAACACTACTCCTATTCGCCGTTGCCTGCATCCGTGACCACCGCCGTCATCAGCGGACTATAAGCAGTGCTCCTGTTCCCTGTCGCCTGCGCACGGCGGCCTCCACCATGGCATGGCACCCCCGGAGCCAGCGCAATTACAGGATGGCGTCAGATGATGACTGCGAAACGGAAAGCCGTCCGAGGCGGCACGCAAAATTCTCTTTCCGTGCGAGGCTGCGGAGTAGACGCTTTTTTGTCGGCGGCAATGACGCCGCGTTATGCCTGGCAGGTCCGCACCTGCCGGGGCACCGGCGGCTCGATCGCGCAGGCGATCCGCCATGTCCGGCTGGTTTTCACGGTTGCGCGCAGGCGGCAACCATGCCGGCATTGCATTGTGTGCGCCGTTGCGCCTGCATAAATACTCATTCATCGGCTGCGATTGAATATCGTTGCGTATGCGCAGCAATAGCGCCCGCCGCACACCCGGCGAGCTTGCTGCCAGATGTTCCGTCGTGCACGCCGTTCTGAAATCGTGGTATACTGACGCCATGCAAAAGGATTTTGACATAATAGTGATAGGAGCGGGTCATGCAGGGGTCGAGGCCGCCCTTGTTTGCGCCCGTGGAGGTATTTCGACGCTGTTGGTGACAGGGAACGCGCACGCGACTGCAAGGATGCCATGCAACCCTGCTGTCGGCGGGCTGGCGAAATCCCATCTTGTATACGAGATAGACGCGCTCGGCGGAGAAATGGGACGGAATGCCGACGTCACGGCTCTTCAGCACAAGATTCTCAACTCAAGCAAAGGACCGGCCGTTCGCGCAACGCGCGCCCAGTGCGACAAGGCGAGATACGCACACCGGATGCGGTTGCTCGTGGAATCGACAGAGAATCTCGTCATCATGGAGGACGTAGCGACCGCAATTCTCGTTGAAAGCAACGCATTTTCCGGGATTAGAACGCAATCTGGCAAGGAAATAACGGCGAAGGCTGGAATCGTTACGGCAGGAACTTCGCTTTCGGGCAGGATATTTGTCGGAAAAGACTCTCTGGCCGACGGCGGCGACGGGCGCCCGTCCGCCACCTTGCTCGCCGAATCCATCAGAAACCTGGGATTCGAGACTTTTCGCCTGAAAACCGGCACTCCGCCCAGGATATTGAAGGAATCTATTGATTTCTCACAGTGCACACCCTCGCCCGGAGATGACAACCCCCGTCCGTATTTTTCACTTAGGACAATGGCCGCAGCCGGGGAAATACCCGTATCCCCCAAAGAAATTGCGCAGAATTGTTCCACGTGGAACAAAATAGGCATCGATCGGCAGCTTTGGACGGAAAGAGCGGCCGCCGCACATAGCGACTTGACGCCGGCGACATATCTAAACGAATTGCCTGGCATTCTTCGCGGACCAGGGTATGATTCATACATGAAGACGCGCCAAAAAGAAGTTGCTGTGCATCCCCGGGAGATCAATTGTTCCACGTGGAACATTTCGAATGAAGCTGTCGGCACAGAAGGGTGCTATGGTGGGGGTGGTCCGTTTGCCGTACGGAGCGGCGGGCTTTCTGGCGGGCGTGGGGCTGAAGGCATAGGAGAAGAAAGCGACTGTTCCACGTGGAACAATTCATCCTGGGGCGCGGGCGCAGGAGTCGGTCTGCTTGGCGATGCGTATGCCAGGGATAAATGCGATTGTTCCACGTGGAACATTTCGTGTGATGCGTTGCGATGCAACCTTGGGAATATTCCATGCTATGCGACAAAAACGACCGCGAAAACGCATGATATTATACGGGAGGGCTTGCCCCGCAGTGCGCTTTACGGCGGCGCTATTGCTGGTGTCGGCGTGAGGTATTGCCCGTCCATAGAGGATAAAATCGTCAGATTTGGCGATGCTCCGTCACACCATGTTATGCTTGAGCCGGAAGATCTTGCGCAGACGCTTGTGTATCCAAACGGATTGTCGTGCAGTCTGCCGGTGGACGTACAAGAGCGCATGGTTCATTCCGTTCCGGGGCTTGAAAAAGCCGAATTCGTCGCCTGGGCGTATGCAATCGAGTATGACGCGATAGATTCGCGCCAGCTGAAGTCCACGCTCGAGTCTAAGCGGGTCTCAGGCCTGTATTTTGCCGGGCAGGTCAACGGTACGACGGGGTACGAAGAGGCGGCGGCGCAGGGGCTTGCGGCCGGCGTGTCGGCGCTTTTTGCGGCAAGGGGCGATGCGCCGCCTGTTTTTGCACGCGACAACTCGTATATTGGCGTGATGATCGACGATCTGGTGACAAAGGGGACCGACGAGCCGTACAGGATGTTTACATCCCGCGCAGAGCGCCGGCTTCTGCTGCGGCAAGACAATGCACGGTTCCGGATGCTGGACCTTGCGCGCCGGATAGGCGTCCAGCCGGCACCGGTTCTCGACTTTGTCGCATCCGAGCGAGAGGCGGTCGCATCGGAGGTCGAGCGGTTGCGCAAGGAGGATATGCGGCACGGCGCCGGCATCGGTGCGCTGACCCGTCCAGGGGCGAAATATGAAGATTTGCCAGGCGCGCGAACGGGACTTTCGCGGATAACCAAAGAGGAGATAGAGATCGTCTGCCGCTACGACGGGTATATCAGGCAGGAAGAGATTGCGGCCGGCAGGGCTGTTCGCGAGGAGTCGGTGCGCATTCCTGCGTGGGTTGACTATGAAAAGATTGCCGCATTGAGGTTCGAGAGCCGGGAAAAGCTTTTGCGCACAAAGCCGGAAACTCTGGGCCAGGCGTCGCGCATCCCGGGTGTGAATCCGTCCGATGTCGCAGTCCTTTCGGTCATAATAAAGCGCGGAAGGATATAGCGAAGAACAAAAGGCTTGCAGTGCGTCGTGGGTTGGGGCCATGGGTTTTGGTGTGGGATGTTTTTAGCCTTGTAGAAGTGTGGAGCCTTTAGCTGTGTAGAAGTGTAGAGATGCTTGCGGTGTGGAAGCGTTTGGACGGGGTGGACTGGAGCCGGGCACGAGGAAACGGTTAATCGTATCTTTTAGGGACTTCAAAGAATTTTGTGGATGGAGAGTTGCGCTACGCGCGACCACGAACCCGGCGGCATGGCAAATCGCCTGTCGGCGATTGGCGTCGTCGATTCCACGGCCGGCTTCGAGGCATTGCCTCGACCGCCGTGAAATCTCCATCGCCCCCTTCGGGTTTCGCCATGCCGCCGGACGCGAAAAGCGGCCTTCGCCGCACACGAAACTTCACGAAAAGTACAACACGGACATTGCGCCATGCAAACGGCCTTCGCCGCACAC
>CADCBS010000031.1 GCA_902799715.1 uncultured bacterium
CACTTGTGCACACAGCACACGAAACAGGCAAGGTGCCAATGCTGCCGATTGCGGCGCGTCGGGACATGGGGAATGTTGCCAATGTGGAAATGTTGCCAGCATTCAATTCCAATTTCCAATATGCCCGGCACAGACGTTCTACATGTTCTACACGGCAAATAAAATTCATCCGCACCGTAAGGTTTCGACATCCGACAGCCGACATCCGACAGCCCGCGCCGGACGCCCGCCGCGGCGCGTTGGGACAACGCGCCCTGCCACGATGCGGCGAACCGGTAGGGCGGCTTGTCTCAAGCCGCCGCGGCGCGTTGGGACAACGCGCCCTACCAGTGCGGGGTTGGGCGCGGCCGTGCGGAATGCAGCTTTTCTACATGCTCTACATGTTCCACACGGCCAATAAATTACTCGGCCAATAAGAAGCCGACCCTTATGCGAAAAAACTTGCGCTCTCGCCTTCGCCGAGGGTTCCGGCCAGGACGACCGGCCCGGCGGCGCCGGGAACGACTGACTTGCCTTCGCCGACATCCTCCCAACGACCGTTCGCGGTTTTTCGCTGGAGATACGCCGTCACCGCAACGCCTTCAAGCCCTGCGGAGACGGACAGGTTCTTGGCGCAAACCGCGAACCCGCCGCCGGACGCGGGCTGCGCAAGCGCAGGCTCGCACAGCACGAGCGACGTCGCGTCCTTGGGATCCAGACCTAAGCAGTACGACTTCCACCGCGGCAGCCCATTCGCGACAGGGGATGCAAGCGTGTCCTCGCCGCGCCCATCCAGCCCGGCACTTTCACGTCGAAATCGCCGCCCGCGTCGGCTATGCGGATTGTGAAGTACGAGGGCGCGATGTAGACGAGATTGCCATCCGCGATCTTGAACTCGCCCGCGCCGCCACCGGGGAAGGTGAATTTCGCGATGTCTTCCGCAGTCAGGTTCGCCCCGGCGACAAGCGTGTACGTCTTGCCGGCGGAGAGGACCGAACCGGGCGCGAGCGTCACCGAGACCGTTCCTTCTCCGGGAAGCGCCAGCGTCTTGCCCGCGACGTCGAGCGTCGTGTCGTTTTTGCCGTCGAGATTGAACTCGAGCTTGGATCCGGCGGCGAGCGTCAGGCTGCCGCCGGGCGCGACCGTGCCCGACTTCGGGAGCGCAAGCTTGGCGCCGCTTTCGACGGCGATCGCGCCGGTCGTCGGGTACTTGCCGGGGTTGATCGCGAGCGTCGCCGTATCGGCTACCGTCACCGCGCCGGAGAAGGCGACCTGGTTGGCTACGACAGCCGGGACGTAGTTGCATAGGAACGTTCCGCCGCCCTTGACGGTCAATGGCTTTACGCCGACAAATCCGCAGTCTGCCGTGATAGTATGGTTGGCGGCGGGATCGGTCCTGCCGCTTGTGTCGAGCGTGACGCCCTTGCCGCTGCTGGTGCCCGCGCTCAGCCATGTCGCGATCGTGAAATCGGCGTCGGCCTTGATCGTGGTGTCCGACTTGGCGTCGTTGAAACTCCAGAAGTACTGCGTTCCGGAAAAGCCGCCTTCGCCGACGACCCATTTCGCCACATTGCTGTAATTGAGCCGGAAATTCCATTTGTCGCCCGAGCTTTCGGCGTTTTCAAGCCCCTTGGCGACAATCCAGCCGGAACTCGGCATTGCGTATGGAAGGACGTTTGCGCTGCCTGTGGCCCGGATCGTGCCGGTCACGACGAACGCGCCGCCTTCGTTCACCTTGAACGTTATGTAACTGTCCCCGTTAGAGAATTCCAGGTCTCCGTCAAGCGTCACGGTCGAGTTCTCGCCGACCACGACCTTCGACGTGTCGCTGAACGATGTCGCCGTCAGCGAGCCGTTGAACGTGACGATGTCGGCGCCCATCGTCACCGCGCCGAGCGTCGCGTCGATGTCGGCTTCGACCGTGATCGCCATGTTGGCCGCCGAGAAGTCCGCCGGATCGCCCGCGCCCGGCGCGACGTTGCCGAGCCAGTTGCCGGGCGTGGACATCTTGCCGTCGCCCGCGAAGCCCGTCCAAGCGAAGCCGGCCGGGTTGCCGACCGTAAGGAAGAGCGTATTCCCCTCCACGCTCCAGCTGTACGCAAGGTTGCCCGTCGTGGCGGGCACGAGCTTGTCCTGAACGTCCGCGACCGCGATGCCCGCCTTTTCGAGAATCCTGTACCTGCCCTGCGAGAAGTTGCTGTTCTTCGTTAGCGCAACCGTGCCGTCTGCAGGGAGCGTCAGGTCGGCGACGGCGACCGGCACGATGCCGCCATCGTACCCGTCGATGCGAAGTTCCGATCCGGCCTCGAACGCAATGCCGGCAAGCGAGACCTGGCCGGAACCCTTCACTGTGAATTTCGCGCCGGTCTTCACCGTGGCCGGGCGCGCGACGGACAGCCCGTCGTAGACATAAGTCTCGCCCTCTGCGCACACGAGCGGCGCGGAGGACGTCTGGCTGCGCCTGATGTGCAGGATTCCGCCGCCGGTCTTGGTTATCGCGCCCTCGCCCTGCGGATCGGCATGCATGTGTCCGCTGTAGCCCTGCGTGTCGATGACAAGTCCGCCGGGGCCGATCGTCAGCGGGGTCGAAGATGCCTCGAAACCGGAATGCGTTTCTATTGAGTAACTGTCGGTGCCCGTAAGGACGAGCGTCGAATTGTCGAAACGCGCCGAGTTCGCAGGCCTGTCGTGATAGACCTTGAAGCACTTCGCCGTGATTACGCTGCCCACGAAATCGGCCGTGTGGCGGCCGGCGGTGTTGTTGCTTACTACATTGTCTCCAAGTATGATGGCTCCAGTCCCGACGTCAAGCGTCGAGTTCGTCATGGCAAGTTCCAAAACCGGCTCCTTAGGATTCCTTTTCTTGCCTTCATTGTCGTGTCCAAGGAAAAGGTTCTTGTTGTTGATGCGGAATGTGGAGTCGTTGAAAGTCATCAATACGCTCGGCGTGTCGTCCTCGGTCGTACTGTCGCGGCAAGGCAGGACATACGTCTGCCCACCGAGTTCGAGAAGCCCGCCGTCGAAAACGTTGAACTTGAGCGTGCCGCTCCTGGAGTTCTGGACAATCCAGTTGTTGTTGTCCTTCGTGGATACAAGCGCACCGCCGGCAATATTGACGCAGTTGGTCACATTGACACCCGCCGTATTGGAGGTATTCCAGGTAAAACGCTCGGATGTAGTCATTATGGCGTCTTTTGCGATCGTCAAGGTCTTCGGTTCGGACGTACAGGTCCAGCCTGGATTCTGCGTCGTAGAGAACGTGCCGTTCGTGAGAATGATGTCCATGCCGCTCGCAAGGTAGTCACTCCATTTCCCCGAAAGCGTCTGCCCGCCGTAATCGAACACGACGGGCTTCGCCGGATCCGTGCCGAGCGCGAGCTTCGCGGGATCGACAGTCGCGCCGTCCGCCATCGCGAGCGTCCCTTCCGAGACAGTCGTCTGCTCCGTGCGCAAAGAGCCGAGCACGAGCGTGCCCGTGCCGGTCTTTGCAAGAGAGCCTGCCGTGGGGGCGGATATCGCCGCCGTGACGCCCTGCGCGACCGAAACGGCCGAGACGGCGAGCGTTGCGGCGCCATCCACCGTGGCGTCGGCGGTGAAATCGATCTTCGCCGGCGAAGCGTCGGCGGCGAGCGTCGCCGCGGCGTTCGCTGTGTCGAAGACGGCGTTGTTGCCGTCGGCCCAGGTGGCGGCCGCGCCGCCCTTCGTCCAGGCGTCCGCGTCGCCCCAGTTCGTCTGCGTACCGTTCCACGTGTAGTCCTCGGCTACAATCTTCAATACGAGATTGCCGTCGACGACGGCGACCTCGTTCGGGAGGACAAGGCTGCCGAACATCGGCGAGACGTTGAACACGTCCGCGCTCGCGGCCGGGAAAAGCGTGAACGTCGCGCCCGTCGCGGGAAGAGCGGAGAAGACGACTACGATATTCGCCTTGTTTTCGGCCGTCGCGGTTGTCGTGACAGTCGCGGGAAGCGCGTCCGCCGCTGTCGCGTCGGCATCGAGATAGATTGTCGAACCCGCGCCGAGCGCGAGCGAAGTAAAGCCGCATGACGCCGAAACCGCACCGTCCTGGTCGAACCAGCGGAAAGCCGTGCCGTCGCCGACCGTCAGCGCACCGACGAGATTGCCCATGCCCTGGAACGTTACGGCTCCGCCGCCGGTCACCGTGAACGCTCCCGCCGTGTTCTCGACGGCGTTGACGGCGGCGGGGACATGGAAAGACCTGCCGCTGGTGTCGATTGTGCCTCCGTCCGCGCCGACGCGGACGTCGACCGTCGCGTCGATCAAGCCGTAATTGGAAGCGTCGCCATTGACCTTGACAGTTCCGCCGTCCAAGACGACAGATGCCGATGCGGCGCCCTGGTTGGTTATGCGCCGCGTCTTGAACGTGCCGCCGATTACGTTCAGCGTGCTGGTCGAGCCGCTCTCGAACCGCGTCCATTTTCCGGAAGCGACCGAGAACGTGCCGCCTCTCTGCGTAATCGTCGCGACGCCGCCAGAAATGCCGGCCTTGAGGTCGCCCTCCACCGACCAGTCGCCGCCGGTCGTGTCCAGGACGAAGTTGCCGAGCTGCATGTTGCCGGAGCACGCGACAGTCGCGTTCGTGGCATAGAGGTCGCCTTTGTATAGATCGATCGACTGCGTCGCCGTGACGCTGACGGTGCCGAGATAGGCGTTGGCCGCGTTGTCCAGTTCGTCGAGGACGAGATGACCCGTTATGCTGCCTTGTAGATAGTTCACCGAAGCGGAAGGATCACCTCCGACAGTGAGGTTCTTCGTTGTGACGGCTATCGCGTGAAAGCGGGCTGAAGAGGACTGGCTGGAATAACCAATGCAAACGAGGCCGTTGTCGTACGCCGAACCTGCCGAGTTGTTATAAGAATATTGCCCCTGCCCCTGGAACCTCCAGCGCGCGCCTGAAGGGGGCGCGCCGAAGCAGAGCCCGATGCTCTCCGTGACATTTCCGCTCAGATATGCCCAATCGCGCTTGTTTCCCGTCAGCTGGTTGCTGAAGAAGTATCTCCTGCCTGACGTTCCGTTCCAGTTCTTTTCCGACCAATTACTACTTGTATTTCCAGTCCAATACCTTGCCGCCTCGGCGGTCGTTGCCGCGCCGAGCGCGAGTGCCACCGCGACAGCAGTCTTTGCCGCCGCGCACATCCTTCTCATTGCAGTTTCCATTTTCGCTTCCTTTGAGTAGTTAGTGGTTTCAGGCGTTATATGGCAAGTCGCGTATCCACACGCGCAGCAATGGCGGTGCGAGGGCCGGCAGGGCGTGCGCGCCGCGCGGCTCCAAAGATCACATTCCTTGAAGTTTTCATGTCGTCAGTCCGCATCCTAATCTAATCCCGCCTTTCGGCATGTAATCCATTATACTTTTATCCTGCGTTTTTTCCCACCGGAATGTTTTTAGAAATCTGACAATTTCGGGCGAAATATTTTAGAAATCTGGCAATTTCAGAAGAAATGCGCAGGCAATCCGGCAATTTCGCGAAAAACCGCGCCGGAAATCCGGCATTTCCAGGTTGAAGGCCTCGCGTCGGGGTGAAGATCTCACGCAGAGGCGCAGAGCGGCCGAGAGCGCAGAGGGATCTCCGCATCTCTGTGCGTATGGAATCTTGATTGAAGGTTTCGACATCCGACATTCGACATCCGACATGGGACCCTCCGCCGCGGCGCGTGATTTCATACGCACCGTAATCTTATTTTGAGCGGAGAGCGCTCAAAATGAATGTTGCCAGTGTGGAAATGTTGCCAGTATCCAATTCCAATTTCCAATATGCCCGGCACAGACGTTCTACACAGCCAATAATTTCATCCGCACCGTAATCTTATTTCAGGGGCGGAGGGTGTGTTTGCGGCGCGTTGGGACAACGCGCCCTACCACAATGAGGTGAATTGGTTATAAGGTGAATCGGCAGGGCGGGGATAGGCGCGGCCGTGCGGAATGCAGATCTTCTACATGCTCTACATGTTCTACACGGCCAATCAAAACCCGAAAGACTGCCCGCCGGGCCGGCTACTCGGCTTTACGCGCGAGGCCGACCCTTATGCGAAAAAACTTACGCTCTCGCCTTCGCCGAGAGTTCCGGCCAGGACGACCGGCCCAGCACCGGGGGCGACGGACACGCCATCGCCGACCGGCACCCAAACATCGCCGCCAGACCTGCGTTCGAGATACGCCGTCACCGCAACGCCTTCCAGTTCCGCCGGGACGGCCAGATTCTTGGCGCAAACCGCGAACCCGCCGCTGGACGCGGGCTGCGCAAGCGCAGGCTCGCACAGCACGAGCGACGTCTCGTCCTGGGGATCAAGGCCCAAGCAGTACGACTTCCACAGCGGAAGCCCGTTCGCGCCTGCGGATGCAAGCGTGCTCTCTTCGTATGTCTCAACTCCGGCCACGTCGCCTATCCATTCGCCCGGCACTTCCACGTCGAAATCGCCGTCGTCGTCGGCTATGTGTATCAAGAAGTGAGCGGTCGAAACGTACATGAGTTTGCCGCCCTCCACCGTCAGTCTGCCTGCATCGCCTTTCAGCGAGAACGCATCGGCATTCTCGAGACCTGCTCCGGATATGAGCGTGTACTTCTTTCCGGGCTTGAACTTGCTGCCGGCCGCTATATCCACGACCACCGTTCCGTATTCCGGCAGCGTCAGGGTCTTGCCGGTGACGTCGAGCGTGGTTTCGGCGCTGCCTTGGAGGTTGAACTCCAGGACAGACCCGCCCGCAAGCGTCAAGCTACCGCCGGGCGCGACCGTGCCCGTCTGCGGAAGCGCGAGCTTCGCGCCGGAGCTGACGGAGATTGCGCCTGACGTAAGCCTCTTGCCGGCGTTGATGGCGAGCGTCGCCGAGTTCGTGACCGTCACGTCGCCGGAGTATGCGCCACGGTCGCCGATGGCCGCGGTGACGTGGTCGACAACTACCTTGCCGGAGCCCGTCACGTTGAGCGGGTCGCCGTTGTCGGCGAAGCCGGCGGAAAGCGTTATCGTGTGCGGTGCGTCGTCAAGCCCCGTCGTGTTGAGCGTAAAACTCTTTGCGCTCGTGCGGACAACCGAGCCGACGGAAATGGTGAAGTCGTTCGTCCAGGGGCGGAACTCCGGCTCGGCGCCCGCGTTGGAATATGTCCACCAGTATGCGCCCGCGCCTCCGGTCATTCCTCCCGGCCCGACAGCCCACTTCTGCGCGTGGCTCTCGTTGGCGGCAACCATCACGGCGCCCGCACCGCCCGTGATTCCACCGGCGACGATCGTGCCGTCGTCCGGCGACACCTGCGGGGAAGACCATGAGCGCAACGCGAGAGTGCCGGTCACGACGAACTTTCCGCCGGATGCGACAGAGTAGACGACACTGGATGTCGGGGCGAGGTCGCCGTCGACGGTGACAGTGGCGTTCGCGCCGACCGCGACATTCAACGTGTCGCTGAACGACGACGACGCGAGCGAGCCGGTGAAGGTGACGCGCTGGTCGCCCATCGCGACCGCGCCGAACGTCGCGTCAATGTCACAATCAATTGTCGCAGCGGCAGTAATGCAGCTCAAATCGAGCGCGTCGCCCGCACCGGGCGCGGTCCCGCTCCACCAGTTGCCGCCGGTGGACATCTTCCCGTCGCCAGCCGCACCGGTCCAGACGGCGCGCGTCATGTCCACATCTACCGCGAGATAGAGCGTGTCGCCCTTCACGCAATACTGGGACGACGCGCCGGAGGCGATGGACGGGACGAGCTTGCCCTCCACTTCCGCCGCGGTTATGCCGGTCATTGTGAGGATTGGGTAAAGCCCGCGCGAGAATGCGCCGCCGTTCATCTTGAGCGTCGCCGTGCCTGACGCGGGAAGCGTCAGAGAACTGACGCTCACAGAACTGGCGCCCGTGACGTCGAGCGTCGCGCCGTCCGCGAACTCCACTCCGCCGGAAAGCGTCGCCGCGCCAGTCGCTTTGAGCGTCGCGCCGTTTGCGACCGTCACCGCGCGCGCTACGGCCAGCGCATCGCCTATCGCCACCGTGCCGCCGGAAACCGCCATCGAGCCGGTCGCGCTCTGGGTGACGCCAATCGTCGTCGTGCCGCTGCCGGTGAACGACATCGCCCCGGCCAGGTCTTTCGAGACAAGGATGTCGTACCCGCCGTTGTCGATCGTGCCGCCGTTGCCGGTTATGGACACCGCGAGCCCCGAACCTATCAGCCCGCCGTAGGCGCTGTAGCTCTGGTTGGCCTTCAGCGTTCCGCCGTTGAACACGACCGTGCCAGTGCCGTAGCCGTAGAACAGGTTTCGCACCTCGACCGTGCCGCCGCCGTCTATGTTCATCGTCACGTTCTGGCCGGCGTCATTGGCAAGGTAGAGCGCGCCGCCGCTATGCGTGAGAGTCGCACCGCCGCCGATGGCGAGCGCGACGGCGTTCCCGTTGCCGAACGCGAGGTTCGACCAGGCAGTGGTCTGGCCGACACCCGCGAGCGCGAGCGTCCCTTCGGAGAGCGTCGTCGCTGCCGTGCGGGCCGAGCCGAGCGTGAGAGCGCCGGGGCCGGTCTTTTCAAGCGCACCCGCCGTAGGCGCGTTGATTGCCGCCGTCTTGCCCGATGCGACCGAGACGGACGGGACGGTGAGCACGGCCGTGCCGGCGATGGTCGCGTTGGCGCGGAAGGCCACGGACTCCGCCGCAACAGCGCTGTCCACAGCCGCCGCGTCGCCATCGTTCTCGAACACCGCCGCCACGAGGTCGTACCAGTTGCCGGCCGTGCCGTTCTTAGTCCACACTCCGGCGGTCTTCCACGAATCGCCGGACGCGCCGCCGTTCCACACGTACTCTCCGGCGCGGACATCGACGATCTTCACCTTGGCGCCGCCGTCCGCGAGTTCAAGCGCGTAGCGGTTGTCGTCATTGCCGGAAAACGCCATCGCATCGACTTCCGCCTGCGAGAACGTCGTGCCGTCCGTCGTTTCGAGCGCGACCGTGCCGTCCGCCACGCCGCCCGCCGGAATCGCCACCGTCACATCGTGCGCCACAAGCGCGGTCTTCGCCGCCCCGTTCACCTTGAGGAGCGTCCCGGCGTCGATCGTCGTGCCGCCGGTATATTGCTGGGCGACGGAAAGCGTTGTCGAGCCGGAGCCGGTGAAGCGCACCGCGCCGGAGCCTTGCATGTAGTTGCCGGAGATTGCTATGTCCAGACTGTTGTTGTCTATCGTGCCGCCCTTCTCGCCGACCGTTATCGTCATGGAGCCGGCGTTGCCCAAAAGTCCGCCGTAGCTGGTATAGACCGACTTCGCCTTCAGCGTTCCGCCGTTGAACTCGACAGTCGCCGTGCCGTTCTGCCTGTAGATGTTGCGTGCGACGAGCGTCCCGCCCTCGTTCAGGCAGAGCGTGCCGATCGCGCCGCTCCCGTAGCAGACATACACCGCGGCTTCGGCAGTGGCCGTGACGGTCGCACCCTCGATCGTCAGCGAACCCGATGTGTTGCTGCCATATCCGACGTATATCCTGTTCGCGCTAAGAGTGCCGCCGGAGACAGTCGCGTCGAAGTTGTAGAGTTTCATATCTCCGCCGCACGTCAGGACCGCGTTTGTGGCGTGGAGATCGCCCTTGTACAATTCCATGTTGCCGGTAGTCTGGAAGCTGACCGGGCCGCGCGTTGTCGTGCCGTCGGCATCGTATTCGTCCATGATGACGTGCCCGGCATACGAATAGTTGGACGACCCCACCTGGCTGGCGTTCGCCTTCAGCGTTATGGCAGAGAGCCGCAGGGTGGAATTGTCTTGATCTCCCACATTTATGGATCCCGTATCGCCAACAGTACCACCGGAATTGTCGTATGAATGGATGGCGTTGCTGTACCATCCGCAGAAATGCCACGGATTGTTTGCGGGGTGGGCGCGGAAATACAAACCTCTGTATCGTGCCGTGGTGTCGCTGCCGAACTTGAACTTGCCGCTATAGTTGTTGTTCAGGTATATCAGCGTTCGTGAAGCGGAAGTGTTGTTGAATACTATGTTATACTGTCCAGACTTCCAGTTGCTGGAGTTGTTGAACAGGTTGTTGTTGTTCCCCGTCCACTCTATCGCCGCCTGCGCAGGCATGGCGGCGGACAGCGCAACGGCCAACGCGACAGCCGCCTTTGCCGCCGCGCCGATTATGCCACCTTTCTTGTGAAGGCTAAGAGCCCCCCCCCCCCCGTGACACTTTTATCGGTTTTGTCATTTTCGTTTTCTCCTTTTTTGGTTGGTACTAGTTAGCAGATAGCGGCAAGTTGGCAGGGCGCGATACCCTCATCGCGCCGCAATGCTGGCACAAGGGACGCAAGGGACGAAAGCGACGTAAGCGACGCGAATCGCTGAAATTCGCCTCGCGCCTGTCGTCTCTCGTCTCGCAATAAACTTTCATTTTCTCCTTAAAACTGTTTTCTGCGTTGTTGTGAAATATCACCTACACGGACACGCTGTGGGTCAAGACATATTCCGGCGCGATATCGATATCGCCATTGCACCAGGTCAACGTCTCGTAATCAAGCTGCCACTTTGCGAAAGAATCGGGGTTTTTCAATGGAGCAAACACTTCACTGGTCAAGGTGCGGCCGTCGAAGAGCCTCTCCGCCCCATCGTCAAACCGAACACGGACAAGATAATCGCCTGCGTTTTGCGCGGCGACAATCTTCACATGCCGCGTCGCTTCATCGGGATAGCATATTCCGTCTCGCACGATCATTTTTTGTTATTCCTTCAACCTGCACTTCCTGCCAATAAGTCGAACTGCGGCTTCAAAGGTTTTAGTCCGCAATACTGGATTCCTATTGAACGAACGGCATCGGCGGTATGTTTTGCAAATGTCGCAACATCGTAATTTGCCGTTTTGTTCAGACGCGCCCGGACAGCCCTTATCTCGGCGACGTACGGGTCGCTCTCTTCGCAACACCGCACCGCATTGGTATGGCGCGATGACCCCATCGCGCCGCCCGCCGAGCCTCTCTTCATTGGCGTTTGCATTCTCATTTCATTCCTTCGGCTTAAAGCAATCAAGTCAGCGGCTGCATTGCATCGGTGCCGGCAAATGATTTGCAATACTTGAGGAAAGACACGCCTGCTTCTTTGGCGCGCCGCTTCATATCGCGAATGCAGGCGATATAACGCTTCGGATCGTTTCCGAACCGCATCGAAATTTCCCTGCGGTTGGCATAGACTTCATCCATGACGGCATCTTCATCAGTCTTATGCATCAAGATCCTCCTTCAAAAAGTTTTCCGGCGTAACGATTGCCGGGCAACGATAGCCAGCCTTGGTAACAACAGCGATTGTTTTCGGCAAAGCAAAACGATTTGCCATGTGACGGCAGTTCCACGTAAGAAGAACATCCATACCGCAAACCGAAGCCGTGGCGATATGGTAGGCGTCCGTAACCTCCTCTTGAGGCACCGCATGCGCCAAAAGCAGTGTCTGCGCCAGTTTATCGACATCTTGCGAAGAACCATCGAGTTCAGCTATTCCCTCAAGGGCATCCAAACGACGATGCGCCTGTTCCTTGTCCCCTTGCGAAGCTTCGGCCAAGACATGTTCCGACACGTACACGTCGCACTTAGGCGCAATCTCCTCCCACCACTTGCGCGTCCAAGCCTGTTTCACGGCATGATCCGGGTTGGTGGATGGCCGTGAGACCAACCAGCTCCAGAACGACGTCTCGCAATAGATTTTCATTTTCTCATGCGCCATGACAGCCTGCCTCGGTTTACTTCCTTTCAATCAAGACAACCAAGTTTTATAAAATTCTATGATAATTGTCAATCATGATTTTCTTCTCCCCCTCGCGACCACGCGCTTTTTCTTCGGTTTCGGGGGCGGGGAGGACGCCTGCCAATCCTTCTCGAGCTCGTCGAGCGTCTTGCCCGTCGCCGCCGGCCAAAACCCGTCCTCTCTGTATTTGCCGCGCCTGCAAACGTCGTTCAGCTTCACCGCCGTTCCCGGATGGCGGCTTTCGACAAAGGCTATGAAATTCGCGCCGACCGCATACTTGCTCCTCGCGCGGCGGTTCCGCGTGTCCATCGGGCAGCCCTTCGTCGTCCACACGTAGTTGCGGGCGTAGTCCGCCATGGCCTCGGTTATCCATGCGGGCGTCTTCTTGTAATGCTGCACGATATGGAAAAGCTCGTGCATCACGCAGCCGATGGATTTCGTTTTGCTGAAACGCCCGCGGTTGAGCGTTATGACGCCGCCCGGCATCGTGGCATACGCCGGGACCTTCATGCCTTCCTTGTAGCGGATTGTGATTTTCTCCGGCGGCTTCCACCCCCTCGAGGGGAATCTCCGGCAGAACTCCGCGTACCAATGCTCGACCGCCGGGCGGAGCGACTTCTCCGACCACTCCGCCAATTCCGGCGCGGCGGAAGTGTCGACCACGACCTTGAACGCCGGAGCCTGCGGCGGCGGAACGCCCCTATGCCTGTCTGCGGCATGCCTGCCAGCCGCGGAGACGCTTCCGCAAAATGCGAAAAACGCCGCAGCGGACGCAAGCGCCGCCCGGATGCAAAGACTGGCATTCCTTGAAGTTTTCATATCGTATGTTTGTCCGCAACCGGACCTGATTCCGCCTTTCGGCGTGGTAACCATTATACTTTTCTTCAGCGGCTGTTTCAACTGCAATGTTTTTAGAAATCTGACAATTTCGGGCGAAATATTTTAGAAATCTGTCAATCTTGAAAAAAACCGCGCCGAAAATCCGGCATTCCCCGCGCCATGCACCGGACGCATACGCGTTTTTCAAGGAAACGCGGCGGACCGGGCAGAAGCGCCCTGTTGCGTCTTTCGTTCAGATTCGGCTTGATTCCGGCACGGGAATGATATATCCTTTATCCCGCTTTTCGCACAAACATACCGAAAGGACAACAAAATGAAGAGCCTGACCATCGCTTTCGCATGCGCCGCAGTCGCGCTTGCCTCCACCGGCTGCCGCTATGCCAAGAACCAGCAGAACGCCGACGGCGACGCCCTTGCGGGAGGCGAAGATCCCGTTTCCACGCTTCTGCCGGCGGGTGAAGACGGCGGCGCATCCGGCATCAACAGCGGCGCGGACAACCTGTCCGACGACAGCTCGCTCGCCGGCGCGCTCGACAAGAACCGTCCTTTCTCCGACTACCTGAAGCCCGTGGAAGGCGCCAATTTCGCGCCGGTCTACTTCGGGTTCGACTCCACGACCCTTCCCGACACGGAAACCGCCAAGATCGAAGCCGTGGCCAACGACCTTCTGCAGAACGCCAACCACGTGGTCGTGATCGAAGGCAACTGCGACGAGCGCGGCTCCAACGAATACAACCTGTCGCTCGGCGACAAGCGCGCGATAGCGGTACGCGACTACCTGACGCGCCTCGGCGTGGCCGCCGACCGCATCCAGACGACCAGCTACGGCGAAGAGAAGCCCGTGGACAGCGGCCACGGCGAAGCCTCCTGGTCCAAGAACCGCCGCGGCGAATTCTCGCTGTACCAGCGCTGAAAAGCCCCGTGACGGATAGCGCACCCCGCCCTCGCGGGGTGCGCCGTTTTTCATGCAAATGTCCGGCATCCCTCCGCCCGCCTTCTTTTTCGAATCCGCCGGCGTCGGCGAGTGGATTCTTTTCATGGCGGTCGTCTTGATTGTCGTCGGGCCGAAACGCCTCCCCGCCGCCGCGCGCAAGATCGGAAAGATCATGTCCGAACTGCGCCGCGCGGCGCAGTCGTTCAAGGACGAGATCATGAAACTCGACGAGCCGGTGCAGCCGGCCCGGCAGGACGGGTTCCCGTCCGAAATCAGCCCGGACGATCCTTCCATCCCGGACATTCCCGAAGAGGACGGCGAAACGGCGTCGCTGTACGACCACTATTCCCGCAACGGATACTACGACGGCGAGGAGCCTGACGGCGAACCGGCGGACGTAGACGCCGGAAAGGGCGGGGCGGAAGCCGCGCCCGCGACGCCGGCGGCCGGCGCGGACGCGGCGCAAAGCGCCGGAACCGCCGCGCCGGAAACGCCCGCCGGAAACGCGGCGAACGCGGCGGAGGGCGCGAAATGAGCGACGACGCCGCGATCCGCGCGCAGGACGCCGACGAGCCGAACGACCCGCCGCGCCCTTTCATGGAGCACCTTATGGCGCTGCGCAGCTGCCTTATCGGCGCGGCGACGGCGTGGGTGCTGTGCTGCATCGTGGCGGGCGTGTTCGCGCCGACGATAATAGAATGGATGCAGTCGCCGGTGGCCGCGTACGAAAACGAGCGCGCGACCGAGGCCGACAACGCCGCGCGCGACTGGGCGCACGCGATACTCGACGCCGCGGAGACGCGCTCGCGCCTGGCCGCGATGGAGGAGCGCAAGGCCCCCGCCGCTGAAATCGACAAGGCGCGGCAGGCCGCGGCCGAAGCCGAAGCCGCGATGGACAAGGCCACGAAATCGCGGCAGAACGCCGAATCCCGGCGCGTGACGATCCAGGGCTTCAAGGTCACGAGCGGCTTCACCTTGATACTTTCCGCCGCCCTGTGGGGCGGCACGGTGCTGGCGTTTCCGTTCTTCATCTACTACATCCTGAAGTTCATATTCCCCGCGCT
Source organism: uncultured bacterium (assembly GCA_902799715.1). Taxonomy (GTDB): domain Bacteria; phylum Verrucomicrobiota; class Kiritimatiellia; order RFP12; family UBA1067; genus CADCBS01. The sequence goes on from CADCBS010000031.1 coordinate 14,524, forward strand.
GCGCGGCAGCGAGAAGCGCGCGATAATATTCTGCCTCGGCGGCGGCTCGCTCTTCTTCCTCGGCGGGCTGTGGATGGCGTACTCCAAGACGCTGCCGCTCGCCGTGGACGTGCTGATGGGCTTCAGCGAATGGGTGGGGCTCAAAGTCCGCTTCGTGGAGGTGGGCGACCTGTTCTCGCTCGTGCTGAAGACCCTCGTGGCCTTCGGCCTGGTGTTCCAGCTGCCGCTGATAATCTTCACGCTCGGCTGGCTCGGCGTGATCTCCTCGGACGCGCTGCGCCGCTTCCGCCGGTTCGCGATAGTGATCGCGTTCTTCTTCGGAATGGTGCTGACGCCGCCCGATCCGATGTCGCAGCTCGTCATGGCCGTTCCGCTGTGCCTGTTCTACGAAGCCTGCATCTGGCTGATAAAACTGCGCGAAACCATGCTGGCGCGCAAAGACGGACGCCGGGCCGGCGCCGCAAAATGACAAGCCGGCGCAACCGCAAGATGAACCCGTACCTGGCGGGCGCGCTGTCCATTCTCGGCGCGATCGCGGCAGGCACGTTCCTGCTGGCGGTTCCCGCGTCGCAGGCGTCCGGCGAGTGGGGCGGATTCGCCGACACGCTTTTCACCGCCTTCTCGGCGGTGTGCGTGACCGGCCTGAGCGTGATCGACGTGGGCCGCGAGCTTTCGCCTTTCGGACTCGGCGTGCTGACTGTGCTGGTGGAGCTGGGCGGGCTGGGGTACATGACCTTCGGCACCATGATCCTGCTCGCGATAGGGCAGCGCCTGTCGATGGGCGACGAATTCACCGTGATGTCGGCATACGGCTCGGAGGAGATGCACGGAGTGAAGGGGCTGCTGCGCTGGACGGTGCTGTCGACCGTGGCCGTGCAGGCCGCCGGCACGGTGACGCTGTGGAGCCGCCTGACGCCGGCGCCGGCGTTCTCCGCCGAAGCCCTGGCGGACGCGCCCGCGTGGGGCAAGGCGTTCTTCTACACCGCGATGGCGTGGAGCAACGCCGGGTTCGGCCTGGAGCCGGACAGCATAGCGTTCGCCGCGCACGACCCCGTGTTCTACCATGCGTGCGGCATCCTGGGGACGTTCGGCGGCCTCGGCTTCCTGGTGATCTACAACCTGATAACCTTCCGCGGCAGGAAGCGCGGAACGAAGATACGCGGGCGGCTTTCGCTGCACGCCAGGCTCGCGCTGACGGTGTCGCTTTCGCTCATAGCCGCCGGCGCACTGCTTTTCGGCCTGCTCGAATGGAACAATTCGCTTTCCGGCTTCGGCACGGCCGACAAGATCGGCCTTTCGGTGTTCCAGTCCGCCACGGCGCGCACGATCGGCCTTACCGTGATACAGGTGGAGGACATGTCGCCGGCCGCTCAGATGCTGAACGACATCCTGATGTTCTGCGGCGCGTCGCCCGGTTCCACGGGCGGCGGCGTGAAGACGACCACGATCGCGATCCTGGCCTGCACCATTTTCGCCATGTGCCGCGGACGCAACGAGACTGTAGTGTTCAAGCGGACGGTGAACAACGAAATCGTGCGCGAATCGATCGTGATATTCGTCCTGTACGTGGTGGCCGCGTTCCTCGGGACGGGCGTACTTCTTGCGGTGGAGCCCGCGGGGGAGGAGCGCTTCGGCCGGCTGCTTTTCGAGGTGATGTCCGCGGTGTCCACCACCGGGCTTTCCGCCGGCGACACCACCGCGAGCCTTTCCGGCGCGGGAAGGGTGGTGATAATGGCCTGCATGCTGTTCGGACGGCTCGGCGCGCTTACCATGGTGTTCATGATAGGGCGCGACACGTCGCCGTCGAGGATACACCATCCCACCGAGGAAGTGGTGGTCGGCTGACCGCGCTCACAGGCCCGCGGCGAATTCCACGAACCGGGGATAGACGGTCTTGGCGGAAAACTCCGCCTCGGCCATGTCCCGCGCGCGCTCCCCGGCCGCGGCCAGGGCCTCCGGCGCCATCGCCGCGGCCGCGCACAGCGCGGCCCGCAGGGAGCTTTCGCTCCCGGCCCGGTACCGGAATCCCGCGCCGTGCCTTTCCAGCAGTTCCGCGGCCTCGCCGGGAAGCGAATCCACGATCGGCAGCCCGGCCGCCGCGTAGTCGGAGAATTTCCCGGGCACGCCCACGTAGGCGTCGGGGAACATCGGCACCAGCCCGGCGTCCGCGCGCGCGAGCATGTCCGCCAGCGCGTCCGCCCCGAGGTACCCGCGGAACACTATGCGCGGGCATCCGGCGGCGAGGCGGCGCAGGCGCGCTTCGCACGGCCCCGCGCCGGCCAGCTCGAGCTCCGCGCCGGGGAGGGATTTCACCGCCGCGATCGCCGTGGCCAGGTCGTATGTCCTGCCCATGTTGCCGGCGTATGCCACGCGCAGCGGCGCGGAAGGGTCGCGCGGGCGGCGCGCCGGCCGCGGACCGATGTCCATCGCCAGCCGCGCCAGATGGAAAGGCGCTTTCGAGCCGGCCGCCGCGGCGATTCCGAAGTACCTGCGCGACACGGCCGCGATGCCGTCGGCCGCGCGATAGACGGCGCGCGCCTTGCGGAACAGCGGCGCGAAGGCCGCGCGGGCGGCCGCCCGGCGCAAGGCGCCGCCCGGAAGCGGCAGCAGCCGCTCGAACGTCTCCGGCCAGGCGTCCTGCACGTCGATCACGGCCTTGCATCCGAACCTGTCCCGCAGCGCGATCGCGGCCGCCGCCGAGGAAAGCGGCGGGGCGCTCGCCACTATCAGGTCCGGCCTGCGCCCGCAGGAAAGCCCCGCGCGGAGGAATTCAGCGCCGAACGCGCGGTGCGAGGCGAACCGGCGCAGGGATACGTTCGTCCTGTACGGCGGCACGGGCAGAAGCTCGAGCCGCCAGCCGCGCCCCGCGCCGTCCGGGGGAGGGGGTACGCGCGGCTTCTTCAGGGCGTGCGAGAACGCGGCCGACCAAAGCACGGTTTCGTGGCCCGCCGCCGCAAAGGCGTCCGCCAGCAGCGGATACCGCTGAAGGCGCGCGCCTTCGTGCGGAAGGTTGTCGAAGGGATTTACCAGCCAGACGACCATTGCGGCGCGTCGCCCCCGGGTTTCAGCCGCAGATCTTCTTCTGCAGCCAGCCGATCCACTCTTTCAGGAGGATGCTTGAATTGTTCAAGTTCTCGACCCCTACGGAAAAGCCGCCCCAGGGCAGTTCGCCGCGCGACTTCGCGGCGGAGAAGCCCGGCGCCGCGATGTAGTCGCACGGCGCGGGGATTGCGTCCAGCCCCGCGCGGTCCGCGATAAGGAGCGCCCTGCGCATGTGCCACGCCGAGGTCGCCACCAGGACGCGCGGACGCGCCCCGGCGGCCCCGGAGCCGTCTTTCCCGCCGCGGAGCATCGCCGCGACGTTCGCGAAGTTCTCCGCCGTGTTGCGCGATTCGCCGTCGAACCTGAGCGCGGCGTCCGGCACGCCCGCCTGCTTCAGCAGGAGAGCCGTCGAAGCCAGGTCGTTCGTTCCGCTGACCACCACTACGGGCGCCTTGCCTGCCCTGTAGAGCCGCGCGGCGTGCCACACGCGGTCGCTCGCCGAGTTGCAGTCGCCGTAGACGAAATCCCCGCCTTCGGCGAACGACATCCCTCCGCCCAGCAGCACGATCGCGTCGGCCCGGCAGTAGTCCTCCGCCGCCTTCTCCGGCACGTACGGCGATTCGAGCGGAAGCCCGAGCATCCACACGGCGAAGCCCGACGAGAAGAACAGCAGGACGGAAAGCGAAAACGTGGACAGCGCCACGGCGGCTTTGCGCCGCCCGCGCCAGCCGGCGAAGACGGCGAGCGCGAGCGACAGCACGGCGACGGCGAACGGGTTTATCAGCGCCCAGACTATCTTGCTTGCAAAGTACAGCATGGCGGCAGGCCCCGGCCCTTCAAGGCTCCAGCATTATCGAGCGGAACTTTTCGATGTCGTCTTTCGTGAAGCCGAGCGACAGGACGTAGTTTTCGGTCTTCTCGCGGATGTCCGCGCCGGGCACGCGCTTCTCGAACCCGGACACGAGCTTGTCGAACCGCGTGGCGTGGCGCAGGCTCGTGCTCTTGTTCCAGAACCCGGTGGCCTCCCAGTCGAGGTACAGCTGGTCCTCGTCCACGCCGAGCAGCCCGTTCAGGATGAACGCCACCGCGCCGGTGCGGTCCTGCCCGGCGATGCAGTGGAAGTCGATCGGGTAGTTCTTTTCGTCCAGGAACACCTTGAAGACTTTCTTGAACGCGTCCTTGCCATGCTTGGTCTGCATGCCGTCGTACTGGCTGGACGAATAGTGCATCCACTGCACGGAAGGACCCAGGGGCGAGCCTGCCATGCCGTAGCATTCGCCGTCGGACCGCAGGTCGATGTCGGTCTTTATCCCGAGCGTGTTCACAATGTAGTCGCGCGTCGGGCCGTCGAGCCTGTTCGGCCCGGGGATGCGCACCTTCACCCCTTTTTCCAGCTTCGCGAGTTCTTCCTTGTCGGCCGCGATGCGGTATTTGAAGTAGTCGGCCACGGTGGCCGAGCGGTGGCGGCGGGACCACTCCCTCCATCCGGCGTGGCTGCGCGGGAACGTCTTGGGGTCGGCCTGGTACGCCTTGTACCGGGCGATGTGCTTCTCGATCCGCGCCTTTTCCTCCGCCGCAGACTCCGGAACGATGCCGGCCTTTTCGAGGTTCCCGCGCGGCACGCGCTGCGTGGTGGCGTTGTCGTTCAGCCCGGCGGAGCGGTAGACCATGCCCTGGCGCACCCTGCGCCCGCCCAGGCCCTTGCGCCCGCCGAGATCCCTGACGTTCGGCACGCCGGGCACGCGCAGCAGGCGCGGCGCGACGTCCTCGGTGGAGAAGCGGCCTGTCGCCGTCTCCCCGCCGCCGGAAACCGTCCATTCGTACTGCCGCGCGATTTCGAGGTTGTACACCTTCGCCGCAGTTTCGGAGAACCTGCCCTCGAACGCGGTCTTGCCGTCGGGCAGCCGTTTCACCGAAAGAACGTATTCCGCGCCGGGCGCGCCGCCGGCCCAGGCGAACGTCACCGGCTCGGGGTAGTACCCGTACGAAACCATCTCCAGGCGCTTCTCCTTCGACGCGAAGTATTTCACGCGCTCCTTGCGCGGCATCGAAAGGTACTCCTTCTGCCCTTTCGAGAGAAGCGGGACGGTCGCGTCCTGCGACGGGGAGAGCGGCACGAGGGCCGCCGCGGATACGAGCGGCGCCAGCACCGCGAGCATTGTCGTTTTTTTCATGTCTGCCTTTCGTTTGCCGCAGTTTCGCGCTGCGGCGGGTTTTCGCCTTGCGGCATCGGAAACCGATCTCAGCGCCGCATGCCGCCGGAGGACGGCGCGCGACGGGGTTCGTTCTTCTTTTTCTGATTCTTCTGGCTCCGGTCGGCCTCGTCCGCCGACCGCGCCTGCGCGGACAGGTCCTCGAGCTCTGCGGCGAGCGATTTCGCCTCGGACGCGACCGCGGCGTCGGACGACGCCTGCAGGCGCGCTGACTGGCGCGCCAGGTTCGCCGCCTCGGCGGCCGCCGAGCGGCGCTGCGACGCGTTGCGCGCGCTTTCCATGCGTGTCTTCACGCCCTCCACGCGCTCGCCGAACGCCGCCAGCGCGGCGACTTCGCGGTTCGACTTCAGCTTCGAATGCAGCCCGCGCATTTCGCCGCGCATCGACGGGAACGTTGCCATGTACTTTTCAAGGTCGCGCAGCGCCTTGCCGGGCGTGGAGTCCGCCCCGGCCTTGATTTCGCCCGCAATCTCCGTGCGCGCCCTCTCGACCGCCGCCACGATCTCCCCGGCCTCTTTCGCCCGCGGCGTGCCGCCGCGCTTCGCCTCGGACTTGAGCGACGACAGCCGCGACTCGGCGTTCTTGCCGAACACGAGCTGCCGGCCGAGCGGCTTGAAATGGACAAGCTCCACGTCGCCAGTCAGCGACCGCACGCCACGCGCCGGCATGCTGCTCAGGAGATCGACTATCGCGGCCGTAGCCTCCCGCTCGGACCTGCCCTGGTAGGCGATCGCGCCCGACGGCGACACCACGTACATGAACGGCAGGCCGCCGCCGTTCGACGGCTCGCCGGACATCCCGGCATGCTGGTACACGGAGTACCGCACCCCGGCATTCCTGCACACGGACTCTATGCGGCCGCGGTCGAAGCCCTGCCTGTGCGAGCCTATCACCACAAGCCCCTGCGCGCTCCAGAGCGAATGGAGCTTCTGTATCTGCGGGAGCAGCTGCAGGCACGGCCCGCAGTTCACGCCCCACTCGTCCACCAGCACCACCTTGCCCTTCAGGGCCGCGGGATCCACCTTGGGCCCGCACACGTGGTTGGCGTCCTCGAAACCGTGCCACCCGGCGGCCGGAGCCGCCATGGCCGCAAGCGCGAACGCCGCGGCGCAGACCAGTCTGCTATTCATCCGTTCTCCTCCCTTTCATGGAATCCCCGCCCTGCGGCGCGCCGGCGCGCCCGTCTTCCGGAAGAGGAAGAAGATACTTCGCCGAGTGCTCCCGCAGGGCCTGTTTCTTGTCCGGGGACGGCGCGGCCGCGTCGTCCTCCATTATCGAGCGCTGCTTCATCAGCGCCCACATCCTCCGTATCCGCGCCGCCGCGCCGCCCTGCGGCGCGCCGTCGCCGAACGGCACCTTGAACAGCCCGGAAAGCGACCGCCCGCCGTTCAGCCCGCGGACGGAAAACACCAGTTCGCGGCACGTCGCCGGGCACCTGCCGCACAGCGTCACGCTCCGCGACCTGTACAGATGCTGCGGCAGGGCCGGATACGCATCCACGTCCAGCCCCGACGCGAACGTCACGGAAATGTCCGTGAGCACGGGCTCCCTGAACGCGCCCGCCGCTTCCGGCAGCCTTTCGCCGTACTTGCGCAGGTTCCGCTGCGACTGCAGATACACGTTGCCCCTGTTGCCCACGGTGAGCATCTGGAGCATCTCCATGCGCACCCTGTCGCTGTCGTTCGTCCCCACCGCGTACACGTTCAGCGAAACAAGCCCGCCGTTCAGCCGCGAGAAGCGCCCGGCGATCTCCGCCGACTTCCTCAGGCCAGCCGTCGCCTCGCCGTCGGTAACCGCCATCACGATCAGCGGCCGTTCGGGCTCGCGCGGAAGCGTGTGCACGGACCGTATGACCGAAAAGAAGTCCGTCATGCCGTCCGCCTTTATCGCCGCCGTCTGCGCGGCCGCGAAGCCGATCGCCTCCTCGCTCCGCTCCTTCCACATCGGATACAGGTACCTGAACTTTTCCGTGAACCACACCACGTTGAACCTGTCGCCCGGCTCCAGCGCCGCGCGCAGCGCCTGCCCGGCGAACTCCTGTACGCTTTCGAGCCCCGTCCCCGTCATCGACCCCGAAGTGTCGATCGCGAGCACGAAATCCTTCGGCACGGCGGGAAGGGGGCGCACCGTGCCGGCGTCGATGTGCAGCTCGAAGTAGCGCACGTCCGGCTCGGCCGGATGCACCGCGCTTTTCAGGCTGAACTCCAGCGCGCCTTCAAGCCCGGCGTCGCCGCCGTCCCCGGGGGCGGCTTCCGACTCGATCAGCTTGCGCACCGCGGCCTTTTCGGCCTCCACCACTTCGGGATCGACGTTTTCGGCGACCTTGCCCGCGCCTGCGGCCGCCGCGCGCGCCCCGGCCGCCGCGCGCGCGGCTTCCAGAAGCGGAATCCTGCCGTCGCCAAAGCCGCCCGCGCCGAGCGCCGGAATGTCCGGGACGGGCGGCGCGGCTATGCCGGCGAG
>CADCBS010000032.1 GCA_902799715.1 uncultured bacterium
GTGCGCCCCGCGAACGCGTCTTTCAAGTCTTCCGTCATGTCCGTGCGTCCTTTTTCCCGGCGGACAGCGCCGCCTTCAGTTTCGCGACGGCGTTGAACATTCTCGATTTCACGGTTCCCTCCGGGATGCCCAGCACGGCGGAAACCTCCGCGTACGGCATTTCCTGGAAGACCGCCAGCTCCACGACCTCGCGCAGCGGCGGGGAGAGCGCGGCCACGGCCGCGCGCACCGCCGCGCCGGCGCGTCTGGGCGCGCCGGCGGCGGCGAGGACGTCGCGGTTTTCGCGCCATCCTTCCTCGACGCGCCTGCGCGCGTCCTTGCGCCGTATGTCGTCCACCCTTGCGCTTCGCGCGACCGTGAACAGGAATGTCGAGAACCTGGCGTCCGGCGAATATCCCGCGCGCGCCTTCCACACGCGGATGAACGTCTGCTGCGCCAAGTCCTCGCCGTCATGGATTGAAACGCCCTGGCGGAGGAAAAAGTTCAATACTTTCGCGCGGTATTTTTCGACAAGCCCTGAAAACGCGCCGGCGTCGCCGTTCCGGGCGACGGCCGCCATCGCGGCGGCGTCGGGATCGGGGGAGGCGTTCATCGCGGCGCCGAGAGGTCGGCGTAGCGCGACGCGCATTCGTCGATCATGCGCACCGGCGCGGACGCGCCGGAGACGCCGGCGTCGATGCCGGCGGCGCGCGCGAAGCCCAGCGCGAGAGCGCACAGGACGACGCCCTTGGCCGCGCCGAGGACCAGCCCCATGATCGCGTTCGTGGGCTGCGGGACGAGAAACGACACGAACCTGGCCACGAGCCGGTAGACGAGGCCGAACACGACGAGGCACGCCGCGAGGGAGGCGACCCAGGCGGCGATCCTTTCGGCGGCGCCCGGCTCGACGAGACGGTGCGCCGACACGAACGAAGCCGCGAAGCGGTGCACGGGCAGGCCCGCGAAGAGCGCGGCCAGCAGGCCGCAGGCGTTGGCTATCTCGCCGGAAATGCCGCGCCACAGGCCGATCCCGGCGAACGCCGCCACCGCCGCGTAGGCGCAGAAGTCTACCGGCTGCAAGGCGTTCATCTGCCGGAACCGGAGCGGTCTTTCCTTACTTCTTCCGCCATCGCGCGGTAGCGCGCGGCCGCGCGCCTGAACATGCCGTTGCTGCGGGTTTTCTCGAGGGCCGCCATCCGCCCCAAAACATCGAGGTCGGACGAATCAGACACGAGCAGCCGCTCGAGGAACTGCACCGCCATGACTTCCTTCCTGTTCCTGACGGCGTACTCCGAGGCGTCGATGCACAGTTTCCTGCGCAGCTTCGGCGACGGCCGCCATTCGGAGACGGCGGTCTTGTACGTCTCTATCGGATTGTCGGCCGGGAAAGTCTTGCGGTTCCTTGAAATCAAGTCGATGAAAGCGGCGATCGCGTCGTCGTTGGAAGGATCGAGCGCGATGGCCTTCTTGAATTTCGCATGCGCTTCGCGCGTCTTCCTCTTCAGGCGGAGGGCGTTGGCCTCCTTGAGAAGCTCCATGGACTTCGCAGCGTCGGTCTTCGCGCTGCGCCGCGCCTCTATCTCCTTGATTTTGCGGCGGAGTGCGGGCAGGGCCGTATCTTCGACTATCTTGACGTGCCGCGGGTCGGCGCCGGGCATGCGGACGAACTGGCTGTACAGGTCTTTGGCCTCGAACGGGAACTTGTCGGCGACGAGCCCCGCCAGGTGGTATGTGGCGGCGGGGTTGCCCGGATCGAGATAGATTGCGTGCAGGAGGGCGGCGAACGCTTCGTCCTTGTCCGGATTCGACCCGTCTGCGCCCACCACCACGGCGATGCCGTTCAGCGCGGACGCGCGCACTTCCCTGCTTGCGCCGGACTTCGGGTCGAGGAGTTTCCCGAACGATGCGGTCGCGCGCTTCCAGTCGCGCAGCGCGCAGGCGACCTTGCCGTCCATGAGGAGCGGGCCCGCGCCGTCGGGCCGCAGGCGCAGCGCGTCTTTCACGGCGGCGTCGGCCGCCTCGTTCTCGCCGCGCGCGAAGTGCGCCTCGGCAAGGCGCACGGCGGCGTCCACATCGCCCGGATTCTGCTTCACGGCGTCCGCCAGGAAGCTGGCGGCGTCGGCGTAGTTGCCTTCGGAAAGGGCCTTTTCGCCCTTGGCGGCGGAATCGGAGGAGCCGCCGCACCCGGCGAGGCACGACGCGGCCGCGACGAACGCGGACGCGGACAAAGAGAATATGTATGGATTGCGCATTTACGCCCCTTTGCAGTTTTTGCCCGCCAATATACCAAATCGCGCGCCGGAATGGAAGATTTCAGTGCCGGAATCCGCATGTTTTTTGGTATACTGCCGGGCATGAACAAAAATATCGTCTGCATCGGCGCCGGATACATCGGCGGCCCCACAATGGCTGTGATAGCCAAGATGAACCCGGACCGCAAGGTTGTCGTGGTGGACATCAACGAAGCGCGCATCGCCGCCTGGAACTCGGCGGACTTCGCGCTGCCGATATACGAACCCGGCCTCGCGGACGTCGTGAAGGAGGTGCGCGGGCGCAACCTGTTCTTCTCCACGGACATAAAATCCGCGGTGAAGGAATGCGACATCGTGTTCGTGGGCGTGAACACGCCCACGAAGATGTTCGGCCGCGGCGCCGGGCGCGCCAGCGACCTGCAGTACTGGGAAGCCACCGCCCGCGAGATAAAGGAATACGCCGAAGGCGACAAGATCGTGATCGAGAAGTCGACGCTTCCCGTGCGCACGGCGGCGGCGATGGACGCCATCCTGAACGACAGGGCCAAGCACAGGTTCACCGTGCTGTCGAACCCGGAGTTCCTCGCCGAAGGCACGGCCATAAAGGACCTGCTGGAGCCGGACCGCGTGCTAATAGGCGGGCCGCAGGACGAAGCCGGCAGGGCGGCGATGGCCGAGGCCGTGGAGATATACGCCGCCTGGACGCCGCGCGAGAGGATTCTCACGACCAACGTGTGGAGCGCGGAGCTGACGAAGCTCGCCGCCAACGCCTTTCTGGCGCAGCGCGTGTCTTCGATAAACGCCATCGCCGGGCTTTGCGAGGCGACCGGCGCGGACGTGGACGAAGTGGCGCGCGTGATCGGCGCCGACAGGCGCATCGGCCCGAAATTCCTCAAGGCCGGCCCCGGCTTCGGCGGCTCGTGCTTCAAGAAGGACGTCCTGAACCTGGTCTACCTGTGCGAGACGTTCGGCCTGCACACGGCGGCCGAATACTGGACGGGCGTGATACGCATGAACGACCACCAGCAGGAGCGCATCGTGTCGCGCCTCTTCCGCGAGATGTTCAACACACTGGCGAACAAGAAGATAGCGCTTTTCGGCTTCGCGTTCAAGGCCGACACCGGCGACACGCGCGAAACGCCCGCCGGCGCCGTCGCAAGGCTCCTCGCCGACGAGCACGTGCGCCTTGCCGTGACAGACCCCAAGGCCCTCGAAAACGCGAAGGCCGACCTGGCGGACCTCGACGGCACGGTTTTCGAGATCGACGAGTACAAGGCCGCCGAAGGCGCCGACGCCGTCGTGGTGATGACCGACTGGCGCCACTACCCGGACCTCGACTGGCGGCGCATCTTCGACGTCATGCGCAAGCCCGCGCTCGTGTTCGACACGAGGAACTGCCTCGACGCCGCCCGCCTGCGCGAAATCGGCTTCAAGGTGCTGAACACCGGCAAATGACGCCCCCGCCCGGCCCCGGGCCGCTTCCGCGGACAGACAATATCCAACCCAAACAACGGACAAACAGACATACGAGGAAATCGACACCATGGACATCAACAGGCGTACTTTCATATTCGGCACCGCGGCGGCCGCCGCCCTCGCGGGACGCGCCGCCGGAAGCACCGGCGCGCGGCGCGCGCACTTTGAAGCCCGGCGAAAAGCGCACCGCGGCGATAATCGGCTGCGGCGGGATGAACAGGGGGCTGATGGGACAGCTTCTCAACCGCGGCATCGCCCCCAACGTCAGGGTCGTCGCCGTCTGCGACTGCGACAGGAGCCGCGCGGCGATGTTCGCGAAGATCGTCAACCAGAGGTACCGCGACAGCAAGTGCCGCGTCTCGTACGACTTCCGCGAACTCGTGGCCGACCCGGGCATCGACATCTTCTGCATCGCCACCCCGGACCACTGGCACGCCTACATCGCCGTCGAGGCGATGAAGCACGGCAAGGACGTATATTGCGAAAAGCCGCTGACCTACTCCATCGAGGAGGCGAAGCAGGTGATGGCGGCGCAGAAGAAGTACGGCCGCGTCCTCCAGACCGGGTCCTGGCAGCGTTCCGACAGGGTGTTCCGCGACGCTGTGGCGCTCGTCAGGGGCGGGCTGATCGGAAACGTCAGGTACGTCGACGCCAACTACGGCGCGATCGGCAAGTTCGGCGGCCCGTCGCATCCCGTCCGCTTCTGGAACGACCCCGCCAACGCCGCCAAGGAAGGCGCGCCCAATCCCGACATCGACTGGCCCATGTGGCTCGGTCCGGCCAGGATGCGCCCGTATTCGTCGGAGCTTTCGTTCCGCGGGCCGTCCCGCACGCCCATGTTCTGGCGCTGCGACGACGACCTGGCCTCCGGCATGAACGGCGACTGGGGCGCGCACCACCTCGACATCGTGCAGTGGGCGCTCGACATGGACGATGGCGGCCCGTACCGCGTGATCCGCTCGGACGAGCCCCATTCCACGAACCTCTACCACGGCGGGCGCCGCCAGTGGGGCATGGGCATGCTCTTCAAGAAGCCCTACGGCGACGTGAAGCTGTACCACGGGCCGTTCTCCGTGTTCTGGGCCGACAACCCCGCCGGAAGGAAGGAATGGGACTCGAGGGGGCACGGCTGGGGTGCGGTCTTCTACGGCGACACCGGCATCGTTGCCGTGAACCGCGGCAAGATCGCGGTCTGGACCGGCACCGGGCCTGTCAAGCCGGACCTGGAGATCCGCAGGCAGATCGAAAAGTGCACGTTCATGCCGGACAAGATCGCGTTCTCGTCCATAACCCCGGGCGCGCCGAAGCTCGGCAAGGTGCTCGACGGCATCGAGGCGAAATACAAAGCGGAGATCAAGAAGGCGAACCTCTACTACAGCGCGCACCACATGAAGGACTTCCTCGCGTGCGTCGAGTCGCGCCGCCTGCCGATCACCCACGCGGGCGTCGGCGGGCACAGCAGCATCCTGTGCCAGCTCTGCAACCTGAGCTACAAGTACGACACCGGCTTCGACTGGGACCCGGAGAAGATGGAGTTCGCCAACGGCACCGGCAAGGGCATCCCGCTGGGGCGCGTCGGCGACTGCAACGGCTGGAAGGTCGAGGTCTGACCGCCGCCTGAAACCGGCCCGGAACGCTTTCGCAATCCAACACGGACAATACAATCACACACCCACAAAAAAGGAAATCGACACCATGGACATCAACAGGCGTACTTTCATATTCGGCACCGCGGCGGCCGCCGCCCTCGCGGGACGCGCCGCCGGAAGCACCGGCGCGCAGCACCTCGCCAAGGAATTCATGAAGGCGGGCGCCCTCGTGACGACCGTGTGCGACTGCGACAGGACGCGCGCCGCGGCCATGGCCAAGATGGTGGCCAAGACGCAGGGGGCCGTCTGCAAGACCACGCCGGAGTTCCGCGACGTGCTGGCCGACCCGAACGTGGACATGGTCTGCGTGGCCACGCCCGACCACTGGCACGCGTACATCTGCGTGGAGGCCATGAAGAGCGGCAAGGACGTCTACTGCGAAAAGCCCCTGACGTACTCCGTGCAGGAGACGAAGGAGGTGATCGCCGCCGCCCGGAAGTACGGCCGCGTGTTCCAGACCGGATCGATGCAGCGCAGCTCGCGCGAGTTCTTCACGGCGGTCTCGCTCGTCCGCGGCGGCCTGATCGGCAACGTGCGCTTCGTGGACGCCAATTTCGGCAGCGACAACAACCTGCGCGGCGGCCCGTCGCAGCCCTCGCGCTTCTGGGACGATCCTAAAAACGCCGCAAAGGAAGGCGCGCCGAACCCCGACGTCGACTGGATCCGCTGGCTCGGCCCCGCCGCCCTGCGCCCGTACTCCGACCAGCTCGCCCCGCGCGGCGTGCACCGCTTCTTCCCCAACTTCTGGCGCTGCGACGACGACCTGGCCTCCGGCTACTGCGGCGACTGGGGCGCGCACCACTTCGACATCGCCCAGTGGGGCCTCGACATGGACAGGTCCGGCCCCGTCAAGGCGATCTGCTCCGACGAGCCGCACTCGACGAACCCGCTGCAGGGCGGCCGCCGCCAGTTCGGCATGCGCATGATATTCAAGAAGGACTACGGCGAAGTCGAGATGCGCCACGGCCCGTTCCGCCTGGGCTGGGGGACGGTGTTCTACGGCGACGACGGCATCGTGGCCGTGAACCGCGGCCGGATGGCGGTCTGGACCGGCACCGGCCTCGTGAAGCCAGAGCCGGGCATCCGCGCGAAGATCCGCGACTGCAAGTTCATGCCCGAAAAGATCGCCGCGAAGGGCTTCGGCAAGTCCCTGAACGCCGCGCTCGACACGCTCCAGAAACGCTTCGGCGACGTCATCGCGCGCGCCGGGCTGTACCGCAGCGAAAACCACGTCAAGAACTTCTGCGAATGCGTGGAGTCGCGCAAGGCCACGATCACCGACGCCGAAACCGGCGGCCGCGCCTGCACCCTGTGCCACATCGCCAACATGAGCTACAAGTTCGACACCGGCTTCGACTGGGATCCGGTGAACATGGAGTTCGCCAACGGCACCGGCAAGGGAATCCCGCTGGCGCGCGTCGGCGACTGCAACGGCTGGACGGTCAAGGCTTGAACCCCGGCCGCGGAAAAACGGTCCGGGCGGCCGCCCGGACCGCGCGCCGCGCGCTCTACGCGTGCGGCGCGTTCGCATCCGCGTTTCTCGCGGCGGGCGCGCTGCGCCTGCTGCCGGGATGGAGCGGACCCGTGGCCGGAACGTGGCTGCGGCCCGCCGCCATCCTCTCCGCCCTATGGCTCTGCACGTTCGCCGCCGCGCTGGGGATGCGCGCGCTCGCGCGCGGACGGTCCTTCGCCGCCTCGGCCGCGTTCTACATCCTGCTGGCGCCCGCGGCGTTCACCGCCGCGTGCGCCCTGGCGGCGGTCCTGCTTTCGCCGGACCACCTGTCGTGCGCCGCCGCGTTCCTCGCCGGGCGCTCCATGCCGGTCTCGTTCCCGCGGGAATTCGCCACCGGGGCGGAGTTCTCGTTCTCCCAGATCGCTTCGGCGCTCTCCGGCGAGTGCGCGCCTTTCGCCGACGCCCCCACGTGGATTTCGGCGCGCTGGAACGCCTTCGCGCTCGACATGTCGCGCAGCGTCGCGCGCTGGCGCGAGCTGCTGGCGGCCTCCACCCTCCTTCTCGCAGGCCTCCACGCGGCGGTCTCCGCCGCGCTCGCGGCCGCCGTCCCGTCGCGGAACGCGAAAAAGGCCGCCCGGCGCGGCGCGCTTTTCCTCGTTCCTTCCGCCGCCGGCGCTGCGGCCGCGCTCGCACTCGCCGCACCCGCGGGCAACCCGCGCATTTTCGAGCACATCGCCTGCAAGGACTCCACCTACGGCGGAAGCGCCGCCGTGCAGGCCGTGGACATCGAAGGCCGCGAGGCCGCATGGTGCGAGGACGTGCCCGCCGGCCCGGACGGCGATTTCAAGGGACGCGTCCTCGCGATCGACGGACGCCCCGCGATCGCCGGCAGGCGCTTCTTCGAGACGCGCGCGCTGCTGGCACTGCTGCCCGCCGCCGAACACGCCGGCGGCTCGCCGGCGTGGGACGCCGCGGCCGGATCCGGCGCCGCCGCCCCCGTCGCGTCCGTGCGCCTGGCCGCGCTCGGCGCCGATTCCTTCGCATTCCTCGACATCTGGCGCGAGCTCGGCTTCGATCCGGCGTTCTCGCCGTCGCTCGAACTCCCGGCGGACGGCGCGGCCGACATCCTTTTCGTGTCGCCGGAGCCGGACTGGATTTTCGGCGCGGAGCGTCCCGGACGCGGCTTCTGGCGGCGCGCCAAGGCCGCGCTGGCGCCCGGCGGCACGTGCGCGTACAGGATCGACGCGCGGCTGATGTCCGCCGGCCGCATGAAGACGCTGCTTTCGGATTTCGCGGAGGCGTTCCCGTCGTTCCGCGTCTGGTGCGCCGGCCCGCACGACTGGCTTTTCACGGCTGCGGCCGGCGGCGCGGAGCGCACGATGCGCCTGGCGAACGTCGCGGCGCTTTTCTCCGCGCCGCGGGCCGCGGCGATCGCCATACGGTGCGCCGGCCCGGCGGTCGAGCCGGGGCTGCTGTCCGCATTCGTCGGCTCCGCGCAGGACGTCATGCCCGCGTTCGCGCGGTTCGAAGGCGAAAGCGCGCTCGCGGCGTCGCTCGCCGCGCCGGACACGGCGTTCGGCGCGAACCGCGGCACGGCAGGCGCGGAAATCTCCTGCGCGCAGCTCATGCCCGCCGAAAGGCCGTCGATGGCCTGGTGCGCCTATTCCGCGAAAGACCCGGAAATCCCCGCCGCGCTCGCCGCGAAGGCCGACAGCTTCTTCGAGGCGCGGCGCAAGGCCGTGATGGGGGACATGAAGATCGAGGCCGGCGACGAAGACGCGGCCTACACCCTGCTGGCCGCGGCCGCCGCCGCGAACCCGCACGACGCCGTGCTGCGCTGCCGCCGCGACCTGATGGCGATCCACTGCCTGCAGATGCTCCGCAAGACCGCCACGCGCGACCGCATGCGCGCGCTCGGGACGCTCGAAAACCTGGCCGCCATCTTCCCGCGCGACGCCGCGTGGCAGTACAACCTGGGACGGCACTGCCTGGATTTCGGCGGAAAGGCAGACATCGCCGCCCAGCTTTTCCAGCGCGCCGCCGACCTCGCCGACGTGAAGTCCAACCCCGAGTACCGCGAAGCCCACGCCTCCACGCTTTTCAACGCCGGGCAGTACGAACTGGCCGCCAAGGCGTACCTGAAACTGGTGAAGGCGTTCCCGCGCGACCCGGACCGCCTGATGTCCCTCGCGCGCGCCCTGGCCGCCCGCGGCAATCCGTCCAGAAACGAAAAACAGGCGCTGGCCCTGGCCGAAAAAGCCGTGAAGTTCGCCGACGACGGCGGGAAGACCGCCCTGCGCTACGCCGACATGCTGATCGAAGACTGCGGACGCGTGAAAGAGGGCTTCGAGATGAAGCAGGCCCTCCGCGCGGCGCGGCAGGCGCGGACTTCCCCGCAAAAACCGCCGCCGCCGGAGCCGGCCGCCGCTTTTCCTTGAAGAACCGCGCGTTTTGTGGCATAATTCCCGCACCATGAACGCAAAAACCATTTTGGCCGTCGCCGCCCTGCCGTTCGCGGCAGGCTGCCTGTCCAACGTCGCCGATTTCCGCGACACGGTCGCCGAGGCCAAACAGTCGGTATTCCCGTCCCTCGTGTACATCAGCGTCGTCTCCGAAAGCGGATCGGACGGAAAGATCGAGAAAACGCAGGGCTCCGGCTCCGGCGTGATTGCCTCGGAAAAGGGCGAAGTGCTCACGAACCACCATGTCATCGACCGCGCCGCGCGCATCCGCTGCCAGCTCACGGACGGCTCTTCCTACGAAGCCAAGGTGGTCGGCTCGGACAAGGATCTCGACGTCGCCCTGCTGCAGCTCCAGGCGCCGGAGGGGACGAAGTTCCCGGCCGCGAAGCTCACGGAGCGCAAGCCGGAGGTCGGCGAAGTCGTGCTCGCCATGGGCGCGCCGTGGGGTCTGGCGCGCTCGGTTTCGATGGGCATCGTGTCGTGCAACGACCGCTATCTCGAAAACTGCGGCGACTACACGCTCTGGTACCAGACCGACGCCGCGATATCCCCGGGCAATTCCGGCGGCCCGCTCGTCGACACCCACGGCTACGTGGTGGGGCTGAACGCCCGCGGCAACACAAGGGGCGCCCAGGGCTTCACGATCCCTTCGCCCATCATCCTGCAGGTCCTTCCCAACCTGCGCGAATACGGCGACGCGCACTGGGCGTGGCTCGGCATCGACTGGCAGCCGCTGCGCGACTTCTCCAAGGAGGCGTTCTTCGACGCCCCCGACGGCGTGATCGTGGCCGGCACCGACCCGCAGGGGCCCGCGCGCGCCGCCGGCCTGGAGCCGAACGACCGCGTGATCGCCGTGGACGGACGCTCCGTGACCGCGAAGTTCCGCGAAGACATCCCCGCGCTGAACAGGTCGCTCGCGCTTTCCGGCTGGGACAGGCCGCTGCGGCTCGACTACGTGCGCGGCTCCGTCACCAACTCCGTCGCGGTCAAGCCCGCCGCCAAGGGCGCCACGCAGGGGCGCGAGGCGGAATTCAAGCGCTGGGGCCTGACGGCGAAGGACATCAACCGCTTCGAGACCCCGGACCTCGCGTTCCAGGCGCCGGACGGCGGCGTGTACGTCTCTTCGCTGGCATGGGAGGGCAACGCCGATTCCGCCGGGTTCAAGCGGCGCGACATAATACGCAAGTGGGACGGACAGGACGTGAAGAGCGTCGACGACCTCGAGAAAATCTACAAGGCCGCCGTGGCCGACGTCGCCAGGAAGTCGCGCGCGAACGTCGACATCCTGCGCGGCGGCCGCCCCGCGCGCATCGTAATCGACTACAGGAACGATCCCGAAAAAGACGACTGAAAGGAGACGGCACCATGATGAACAGACTCGCAATCGCGGCCGTGCTTGCGCAGGCGGCCCTGGCGCTTGCGGCGCAGCCTCGCGGCGGGGACGCCCCCGCGCCCGGAAAACAGTCCGGCGTTTTCGAAAAGGCCGCCAGGAACCGCAGGCTCGTGGCGAAATACGGCGATTCCTGCGCCACCGTGCGCTACTACACCAAAAAGGACGCCGAAGGGCGCGAGCCTTCCTTCAAGGTTCCGTACAAATGCCCCAACTGCAGCGACACTCACTGGCGCGACTCCGGCGTGTCGGCGGAAAACGGCGTTCCGGGCGAATTCGCCGGATTCCTGGTCGCGCCCGACAGGGTTCTCATGCAGGATCTCTACATCGCGCCGGAATACGTCGACCGCATCGAAGTCGAATGCGCCGGCGAAACGATCTCCGCCGCGGAGTTCCTGCGCTGCCCGGACAACGGCGCCGTGGTGCTGAAGACGGACAAGCCTTTCTCGAAGGGCAGGCCGCTGGCGTTCGCCGCCAAGGGCAGGCCCGCCGATCCGCAGTACTTTTTCGTGGCGACCGAACCCGCAGGCCGCGTGTGCGGCGTGAAGGGCGGCGGCGCCGCCTCGTTCCGCCACTTCGCCGAAACCGGGCGCGACATCTACAAGGTCGCGCCGAACACGCTCGTCCTCGACGGCAAGGGGGACGCCGTCACCGTGGCGTTCCAGGAAACCGTGTTCATGGGCGAGGAGACTTTCACGCCCCCGGACAAGTGGAGGACGGAACCCGCCGGGGCGCGCGCGGCGCGCGACGCCGAAACGAAAAAACGCATCGCGCGCGCGGTGCTGCCCGCCGTCATACAGCTCGAATCCGAACACAAGACGCGCTCCCGCCGCATGTCGATTCTTCTCGACAGCGACGAATCGTCCGGCAACGACATCGACACCTTGCTGGTGCTGATGGAGGACTCCGCCTTCCTGGCCGCCAACCTGAAACCCGGCCAGACCGAGCGCATATCGAAAATGGAGGCCACGCTTCCGGACGGAAAGAAGGCGGCGCTCGAATTCGCCGGCTCCATGCGCGAACAGGGCGCCATCGCCGTGAAATTCGCGGGCGGACGCCCCGCCGGCATAGAGCCTTTCAAGGTCTACCGCTCCGGGACGCGCGCGCTTTTCGGCCGCACCGTGAAATGCGCCTCGTGCAGCCTCGCCGGCGACAAGATAGACGTCCTGCTCGGCGAGGGCGAGGTGTGGGGCTTCAGCCGCGACAGGAAGGGCCGCCTCGAAACGAAACTCGACCGGGGACGCGGCCCCGCGTCCGAAACGGACCGCGGCGAGGGCCCGGCCGCGCTTCTCGGCATGACCGGCGACGGACTGCTGTTCTCCGCGTCGTTCCCCGAGCGCGAAAACGCGAGCCGCTTCAGCGACGGCATGAAATCGTACGAGGGCGAATGGCTGGCCGCGATGGTCGACAAGCCGGAATTCGACCCCGAAAACGTCCCGCGCGACGGCAAGGACCGCAAGCGCACGCCCTGGCTCGGCGTCGAGGCGCAGCCCGCCGGGCGCGAAATCGCCCGCCAGAAGGGCGCGCTGCAGTATCTCGGCAGCCGCGCCGAAAACGCGCCGCTCGTCACCGAAGTCGCACCCGGCTCTCCCGCCGCAAGGCTCGGCGTGAAACCCGGCGACATCCTGCTTTCCGTCCGCCGCCGCGGATCCGAAAGAGCCACCCGCCTGCGCGTGGAGCCGGACCGCACGGCCACGCTCGACTGGAACGAGGCGTTCGCCCACGAAGCGTTCATCGAAGTGGCCAACACCGGCGAAATCACTCCATGGCCTAACGTCGAAAGCGGCGTGAACTCCAGCCTGCCGGAATTCGGGATCGGCACCGAGGTCTCCGTGGCATGGGTCTCCGGCGGCGTCCGCCGCGAGGGCGCCGTGCGGCTCGACGCCGCGCCCGTCCACTTCGCCAACGCGCCGCGCTCGCGCAGCAAGGCCCTCGGCATGACCGTGGCCGACATGACGTACGAGGTGCGCAAGTACTACAAGTTCGCCCCGGGCGCCCCGGGCGTCGTAGTGGCCAAGGTACAGCCGGGCGGCGTGGCCGCCATCGCAGGCGTCCGCCCGCTCGAACTGGTGCTCCAGGTCGACGGCGCCGATGTCGTCTCCGCCAAGGACTTCGTCGAAAAGACGAAGGGCCGCAAGGAATTCACCCTGACCGTGCAACGCCTCACCACGACACGCGTCGTGCCGGTGAAAATGTAGCACGGCCCCCGCCCGGAAGGAAAGCTGCTGATGACGGACGGAGGCGAAAAAACTGCGGCAGGCGGACGCTTGAGCATCCGCGTGGGCGTGGCCGGTCTCGGCCGCGCCGCCATTCTGGAGCATATCCCCGAACTGCTCTCCTTGCCGGAGCGGTTCACCGTCGCGGCGGTCTGCGACCTTTTGAAGCCCCGCCGCGACCACGTCGAGAGCATCTGCCCCGACGCCAGGCCATACCGCCGCATAGACGACATGCTGGACGATCCGGACCTCGACCTGATCGACATCTGCACGCGCAGCCCCGACCACGCCGCCCACGCCGCCGCCGCCCTCAAGCGCGGCAAATGGACGGTCCTGGAATCGCCGATGGCGATGGACCACGCCGGAGCCGTCGCCCTGCGCGCGCAGGCCATCCACGCCGACAACCGCCTTATCGTGCGCCACCCGTGCATCTTCGACCCCGATTTCCTGCTCGCCCGCAAGATGATGCGCGACAGGCGCCTCGGAGAAATCCACGAGGTGAAGATCCGCCATGAGGACTACATCCGCCGCGGAGACTGGCAGAGCGTCCGCAAATGCGGCGGCGGCGTGCTGAACCACGCCATGCCGGGCGCGATGCTCCAGGCGCTCGCGCTGCTTCAGACCCCTCCCGTGAAAATGTGGGCCGAGCAGAAGCATATCGTTTCGCTGGGCGACGCCGACGACTACGCGCGCGCCATCCTGCGCACGCGCGACGGCATGACCGCCGTCATCGAAGTGTCGGACGCGCACTTGCCGCCCCCGGAGCCGTCTTTCACGATCTGCGGCTCGCTCGGCCGGTTCACCGTCATGCCCGGCATGTCCGAGGGCGTCCTGCACGCAATCGACCCCGACCGCCCGCCGCCGCGCCGCAGGTGCAGCGTGCGGACTCCGCCGCTCGAAGCCCCACGCGAGGATTTGCGCATAGTGGACATCCCCGTTTCACTCGACGAAGCGGAGAAAGCGCGCTCCGGGCGTGTCGCGTTCTGGAACGCCGTCTGGCGCGCCGTGCGGCTCGGGGAATACTTCCCGGCCACGCTCGAGGATTCTATCGAGGTCTTGCGCTTTACGGGGCTGATGGTGCAGAACGCGTCTAAATGACGCCGCCACGCCCGCGGCGCTCCGGCGGATATCCGGCGCCGCGTCGCCCCGGGGATGGTTGTGCGGCGCTTGGCAGGGCGGCTTGGTAGGGCGGCTTGTCCCCAAGCCGCCGCGGCGCGTTGGGACAACGCGCCCTACCGGGAACCGGGCCGCGGCGCCTTCCGCAGGCGTCATCAATCCAGGATACGGGCCGTAGCGCCTATTGCACTACGACCCGTATGCGGAAAAAACAGCGCGTCTCGCCTTGCGGCATCGTAACGTTGAACGCCACCGCCCCCGAATCGAAGGTGCCGGCCGAGCCTTCCGGACTCCAGTTCACGCCGTCCGCCGACTTGTCGAGTTGCGCGACTACCGTAACTCCGTCGTGCTTCGCCGGCACGAATACGTTCTTCGCGCGGATCGCAATCTCCCCGGGCGTCCCGGGCTGCGATTCCGCCGCTTCGCAAAGCACCACCGATTCCGCGTTCCCGGGCTCCAGGCCAAGGCAGTAGCTCTGCCAGCGCGGAATGCCGTTCGCCCCGTTCTCCGTCATCGACGCCGCCACGCCGGCGAGATCCGACGTGAACCAGTCCGCCACTTCCGCGTCGATCCACTCCGCCGGTATGTCGAAATCCTTTTCCGCTATGCGGATCGTCAGGAACCGCCTCACTTTCGCCACGAGGTTTCCGTCTTCGATCGCAAGCTCGAGCCTGCGGTCCGTCCCCGCGCCCGGGGACAGCCGGAACTTCGCCAGGTCTTCCGCCTGGAGTTTCGTTTCGCCCGTCACTTCGATCAGCGTGAATACGTCGTCGAACTGCAGGCCGCTGCATGTGGACGCTTCCACGGTCACGGGCTTAGTGTCATAGCCGCTCGCCGCGAACACGACATTGGTGACCGTCAATTTCTTTGCGTCCGCCGTCGCGTTTATCGCGACGCGGAATGTCGATCCGGGATCGAGCTTCGCGGTTCTCGCCCCCACCGTGCCGTTCGACGGGCAGAAGAGCGTGCCGCCGTCCCCGGCGCCGACCGTGCCCGCCGCGAAAGCGGCGTTCTGGGTGAGTTCGAGCGTCGCGCCCGTCTGCGCCGCCACCGCGATCGTGGCGTCCGCCGCGCAGGGCGCGTTCATTACGAGCCTGCCGCCGCCCGTCACGTTCAGCGAACCCGCGCCGGCGATCTTGCCGTTGAAAGTCACGACATGCGTTTCGGCGCCGCCGTCGATTTCCGGGTCGCCAACGGTGTAATGGTCCGTGTCGATCGCAAGCGCGGCGCCGGAATTGACATAAAGCGCCACGTTTGCCGCGTTGACGCCGTGCGCCGCAAGCGCCCAGTCTTCATAAGCGTATATCGTGCTCGAAAAGCCTACGAAAAACCTGGCGGCGCTGTTCGCACCGGAAACGACCTTCAAGCCCCCGGACCCCAAGGCGATCCTTCCTGCGCCGGTATATTCTTCCGTGCCGGCGGCAGACCCCGATACCGGATCCCGGTATCCCTGGCTCAGATGAACATACGGGCGACCCTTCCATGCGCCTGACAAGGCGGCCGTCGAGGCATTATTTATTCCTTTTGCCACTACGATACTTCCCTCTGCGGAAGAATTCGGCATAAAGCAATCGTACCCTGAAAACGACAGGCCGTCGAGTATGCGCAATGTCCCGTTGCATTCATCCGCAGCTCTCGTCCAATACGAGTACCATGTTTTGTAATTCACCATGAATTTGCTGCTGTAGCCGCCATTGGAGCCTCCGTAAAATCTGAGACTGGTCGTCAGATTGCTTACGCTTACCGTCGCTCCCTCTTCGATTTTGACCCAGTTGAGACATGCATTCGGAATGCGGACGTTGGAGCCTGACACGACGACCACTTTTGTCGTGAGGGTGTCTATGGTCCTGTCCGGGACCGCATATTTTGTTCCGTCCCAAAGATAATCGGTTGTCAGGACTTCGATATCTCCCATGTAATACACGGAGTCTGAACTCAGATCCGCCGGGAAGGCAAGCGATTGCGTCTTGAGCCCGCCGGTAAACTTGGGATAGTTGTCCGACCCCGTCGGCATCGCAACCGCCGTTCCGCTTTCGCACTCTATGGCGCACTGGAACTCGTGATGGACTCTTTCGGCGACATCGATCTCGGCGACTTCGGTGAATTTGCCGCTCCCCGAAACAACGACCGGCAGACCGCCTTCGATTGAAATCCTGGAGACTGGTATGACGCCAATGTCATTGACCGCATTCGTGACGCTCGGCAGAAACACGATTTCGCCGTTCAGCGTTTCCGTGGAAGGCTTCACGCCGCCAAGCCAGTTGGACGCATCGCTCATAGCGCCGGACTTTATCATCTGCGGCGGATTGCACTCGAATGCGCCAGGCACGTAAATCGACACAAAGGTATCGTTATGCATCGTCTCGTATTCGACGCCTTCAAGCGCCGCACCGCGCAGCGTTATGTTCGAGATGTCAGGGAGGGGCTCTCCTCCGGTAAACTTGAAAAGCGTATAAAACCCAGGCGCAAGCACGCTATCGCCTTCGATGGCGAATGTCGTAGTGGCCGGATTGGATAGCGTCATGCTCGCCGCTTTCGCCGCCGTCACGCCGGACGTAAGATTGCTGAAGACTACGGTATTGTCCCCTTCAAGGACGATCGCTCCCATCTCTGCGGTCGTGCCGGTCCCGGCTTTTGGAAAGAGAAGCGTCGTTCCGCGCTCCATTTTCACCGCTCCCGACCCTGGCCTGGAAGCGTTGTTCACCGCGAGCGTCAAACTGTTCGTCACCGTCGTTCCGCCCGAGTACGTGGATGCGTAGTCGAACACGACCTCGCCGCCGCCGGAGAGGAGCATCCCGCCGGCGCCGTCCACCTTGCCGGTCAGAGTCACCTTGTGCGTTGCGGGCGTCTCCGCCGTTTCGTCGCCCGTGACGTAGTGGTCTGTATTTATTTCAAGAGTCGCGCCCGTGTCTATGTGAAGCGCCGTGTTTGCGGCGCCCCTACCCTGCGCGGCAAGAGTCCAATCGCCGAACGATTTCAGGAGTGCTCCGCAATTCGCGCCCACCCTGTATTTGGCGGCTGCTTCGCAATCGCTCGTGAACGTAAGCCCGCCCGGACCGATCGCCCAGGTGCCTGGCCTGGCGTGCGTCCAATTGTTGCCGTTTCGATAGCCGCGGTTGAGCCATATATACGGCAGCCGCTGGTTTGTCGCGTTGGCCTCTCCGCTGTTCATCGTGCCGCCGTTCGTGATCTTGCCGGCCTCTATTATGCCGCTCTCCCCGTAGGACGAAGTTGCATAGCTGTGGAAAAGATCGGGACTATCCTTTCCGGATGTCGCGACCTCGCCAACTTTCAATACGCCGCCGGCCCTCAGCGTGTCCGCGACAAGATACCACCGGCAGCTCCAGTTCCCGCCGCTCAACTTGTATCTGCAGCTCGAGCCGTCGCAAACGGCCTTTTCGACTTTGGCCGTGTTGGCGACGTTTTCCGCATCGTTGATTTTGAACCAGTTGAAATCGACCGTTTTTGCGGTAAACACCGTTCCGCCGGACGCGCCTGCAGGCGCTACGAGAAGGTGGTCTGCATCGCGTCCAGGCCCCCACTTGGCGGTATTCTCCATCGTGATTTTTCCGCACCACCTCGACGGAGACCCGGTGGGAAGAGTGCTCGCCGTGAGACCGCCGGAAAATTCGACGTAATTGTTGGCGGCGCGGGAAATGTCGGGCGTCGTGCCGCTCCTGCAAACCACCCCGCACTGGAAAATGTGGTGGGCGGTGCTTGAATTCAGTATCTTGACGCAATCCGTCAGCGCCTGTCCGGAAATCGTCACCGGCGATGTTGCATTGGAGCCGAAAACGACATTCGTGGCGGCAAGCCCCGCGATATCGTTCACGAGCGACTTGCCGTTCGCAGCTCCGTTGAACTCGAGTCTGTAGCTGTCGGAACCGGCCGCCGGCGCAATATCTTCCTCCCAGTTCAGCGGGTCCGAGAAGTTTACGCCGTCTCCGCCGCCATCCCATTTGAGTGACGTCGCCTGCACGGCAAATGCCGCCGCGACCGCAATTATCGCGGCTAAACCTTTTCTTGCTTTCATTTCTTGTTTCCTCCTTATTGAAAGACGCGGTTACGGTTCCCGGCGGAGAAGCGTTTCTCCGCCGCAGCGCATCTCTGCCCGCAGCGAAACATGCCCGTCCGGACGCTTTCCGGCACCGGCCGGGAACATTCCTTCTGCGCGCAGTTGAAAGTATACTTCACCCCCCCCCCCCCATTAGGCAAGGCTAATATTCATCCCGCAACATTTTTTTCGCATTTTAGATTACGGTGCGTATGAAATCCTGTTCCGCCCCCTCCACGGAGCTCAAACCACCCCCAAAACCCAAATAAGATTACGGTGCGGATGAAATCCTGTTCCGCCCCCTCCCACGGGGCTCAAACCACCCCCAAAACTGAAATAAGATTACGGTGCGTATGAAATGCAATTGCGAATGTTGCGACATTCGACTGCCGGCAGCCGACATCCCGCTGTGGACATTCGACAACCGACATCCCGCTTCGGGCAGTCGGCATCTGGTAGGGCGGCTTGTCCACAAGCCGCCGCAATCCCAGCCGAAAATGAGATTACGGTGCGTATGAAATCGAATTCCGGCTACTGTATGCGGCCGTTTCTCGCACAGAGACGCGGAGGCGCGGAGTTTCCTCTGCGCTCTCCGCCTCTCTGCACCTCTGCGTGAGGCCCTCCCGCGAAATGAGATTACGGTGCGTATGAAATCCTGGTCCGCCCCCCACGGGGCTCAAACCACCACCAAACCCGAAATAAGATTACGGTGCGGATGAAATCCTGTTCCGCCCCGAAGGGCTTGAACCACCCCAAAAACCTAAGTGAGATTACGGCGCGGATGAAATCCTGTTCCGCCCCCTCCCACGGGGCTCAAACCGCCCCCCAAACCCAAAATAAGATTACGGTGCGGATGAAATGCAATTGCGAATGTTGCGACATTCGACAGCCGGCAGCCGACATCCCGCTGTGGACATTCGACAACCGACATCCCGCTTCGGGCAGTCGGCATCTGGTAGGGCGGCTTGTCCACAAGCCGCCGCAATCGCTTGAAGGTTTTGACTTCAGACTTCGGACTTCAGACTTCGGAAACCGACCGTGTAGAAGTGTAATTGGCCCGTGGAAAATTGGCCGTGTAGAACATGTAGAGCGCCTGCGCCGTACATATTGGAAATTGGAATTGGCTATTGGCAACATTTTCACACTGGCAACATTCCCCCTGTCCCAACGCGCCGCGGCGGATGTCCGACGCGGGCTGTCGGATGTCGAATGTCGGATGTCGAAACCTTCAACCACGATTTCATACGCACAGAGACGCGGAGGCGCGGAGTTCACTCTGCGCTCTCCGCCTCTCCGCACCTCTGCGTGAGGCCTTCCCGTGAAATAAAATTACGGTGCGTATGAAATCCAATCGCAAGGGTGCGAGGGGGAAATTGCGCGGGAGAAAGGCGGCCGGGGCGGGTGTCGCGGGGGAGGAAGCGGGGGCTTAGAACAAGCCGGAGGAAAGGCATCCGGGGCGGGTCCTGCGCATGAAATCGAGAAGGACCGCGGCGGCGAATGCGTCATAGAGGGCGTCATGCCATTCCCCGCCGCCGGAAGCGGCGTCGACTTCGCCTTGCAGGCCGAGAGCCGCCACAAGATCGCCGAGCGCGTACGACTTCATACCAGGGTACAGTCTGCGGGCGAGGGGAAGGGTGTCGATCCAGGGGCCGAAGCGTGAAACAGGGGCGAGCGAGCGGAGGACGGTACGCTCTGTGGAAGCGTTGTGGGCGACGAGAGGGACGCCGCAAAGGCGCGCGGACAACGCGTCCCAGATGGCGTAAGGCTCCGGGGAGGAGGCAAGGACGTCCCTGATCGAGGCCCAGCGCCCCGGCGCGCGGCGCGAAAACGGGCGGTCGGGCGATATCCTGAAGAAAGCCGAAAACGCGCTGCCCGGAACGATGCCGCCGGGGCCGAGCGAGACGATTCCGACCTGCCACGGCTCGTTGGGGAAGCCGGCGACGTGTCCCGTGGTTTCGAAATCGAGAACTGAGAAGATTTCCGGCATGAGAGGGGTATACGAAAAACGGCGCGTCGTTCGACGCGCCGTTTCCGTTTCTGGCGATCACCTGCGGCCGTGGATCGTGCCGTGCCGTAGGAATCCTTCGTACTTGCGCACGAGCAGGTGGGATTCCATGATGCGCAAGGTATCGAGGGCGACGCCGACGATAATCAGGAGCGACGTGCCGCCGAAGAAGGAAGACACCACCCACGGCACGCCCATGAGGTTGCTCATGAGTTCCGGGATGAGGGCCACCACGAGAAGGCCGGTTGCGCCGATGAGCGTGACGCGCGTCATCACGGCGTCGAGGTACTCGGCGGTGGCGCGTCCGGGGCGTATGCCGGGGACGTAGGAGCCTTCCTTCTTGAGATTCTCGGAGATTTCAATCGCGTTGAACTGGGTCGCGACCCAGAAGAATGCGAAGAACACGATCAGCACGGCGTAGACCACAGTATGGGCGGCGCCGCTCTGGAGGTGCACGCCGATCTCGCGGAGGACGCCGCGGACGCCGGTTGCGTCGGGGTCGATCCGGGCCATGAAGGCGGCGGGGAAGGAGATGAGCGGCTGTGCGAAGATGATCGGCATGACGCCGGTGTAGTTGACGCGAAGCGGCATGTAGGTCTGCTTCAGGCCGAACCCGGCGCCGCCGGACACGGAGCGGCGGGTGGTGTGGATCGGCACCTTGCGCATGCCCTGGGTGAGCATCACGGTGCCCATCACGACCGCGAAGCCGAAGATGACGAGCAGGCCGACCTGTGTGACGGCGCTGAGCATCGGAATCTCGTTGGCGGTATAGTGGCTGTACCCCACGGCGATCGCCGTAGGCAGGCGGGAGGCGATATTGATCATGATGATCAGCGACGCGCCGTTGCCGATTCCGTGCGTGGTGATCTGGTCGGCGACCCACATCACGAAAAGGGCGGCGGTGGTCATGCCGAGAACCGTCATCGCCTGGAAGCCGAACCCGGGATTGGCCACGAGCTGCAGACTCTCCGGAAGCCCCAAGGACGAGGGATTCATGAGAGCGGAAGATATGGCCCATGACTGCGCGATGCAGAGGACGATGGTGAGCAAGCGGGTGATCTCGGCGAGCTTGGCGCGGCCGGTCTCGCCCTCGCGCTTGTATTTCTCCAGGACGGGGACGACGGAGGAGAGAAGCTGGATCACGATCTGTGCGGAGATGTACGGCCATATCGACAGGAAGCCGATGCCGCACTGGCTGAGAGCGCCGCCGGTGAAGACGTCGAACCATCCGAGAAGGCTGCCGCCCTCGGTCTGCCCGGCCTCAACTATTTCGCGGAGTGCGCCTGCGAGGACGCCGGGAGTGGGGATTTGCGCGATGAGACGGCAGACGAAAACGAGACCGAGCGTGATCAGGATCTTCTTGCGGAGTTCCGCAATCCTGAAAGCGTTCGCGAAACCTGACATCATGGGCATTGTTGAAACTCCTATGCAGGATGCCGCTTGGCGGCTGGTTCACTACAGACCCGCCGCGCGCCCCTGCGCGAGGGGCGTGCGGCGGACCGCGCTTTGCGTCACTTCGCGGGCGCGGAGGGAAGGACTACCGTGCCGCCGGCCTGCTCGATCTTGGCGCGGGCCGAAGCGGAGACGGGGACCTTCACCGTGAGCTTCTTGGTGAGTTCGCCGTCGGCGAGAATCTTCACGCGCGGGCGCTTGGGGTCGACGAGACCCTTTGCGGCGAGCGTCTGCGGGGTGATCTCGTCGCCGGCCGCGAAAGCGGTTTCGAGGACGCCAACGTTGACGCCGAAGGAGGCCACGCGGAAGCGGGCGTTGGAGAAGCCGCGCTTGGGCAGGCGGCGGACGAGCGGCATCTGGCCGCCTTCGAACCCGAGCTTGCCCTTGTGGCCCTTGCGGGCGTACTGGCCCTTGGCGCCGCGCGTGGACGTCTTGCCCATGCCGGAGCCGCAGCCGCGGCCGACGCGCTTGCGGCTCTTGCGCGCGCCTGGGGTGTTGGTGAGACTGGAGAGATCCATTGGAATTTCCTTTCTTCCGGCCGCGGCCGGGGGGCCGGCCGCAGCCGATGGCAAGCGACTTTGGGATTACGCCCTGAGGGCGGCGATCTCCTCCTGGGAGCGGAGCTTGGAAAGCGCGTCGAGCGTCGCCTTGACCACGTTCAGGCGGTTCTTGGAGCCGAGCGACTTGCCGATGGCGTCGCGGACGCCCGCCGCCTCGAGGACGGGGCGCATTCCGCCGCCGACGATCAGGCCGGCGCCGTCGGGCGCGGGCTTGAGCAGCACGTAGCCGCCGTCGCACACGCCGGTGACCTCGTGCGGAATCGTCTTGCCGGAAAGCTTGATGCTCGTCATGGCCTTGCGGGCCGCGTCGCCGCCCTTGCGGATGGCATCGGAGACCTCGTTGGCCTTGCCGAAGCCCAGGCCGACCTTGCCGGCGTGGTCGCCCACGACGACGGTTGCGGAGAAGGACATGCGGCGGCCGCCCTTGACGACCTTGTTGCAGCGGTTGATGAACACGAGGCGTTCGTCGAGATCGTCGCGCTCCTCGCGCGGACGGCGGTTCGGTTGGTTGGCCATGGTCATTCAGCCTCCTGTGCGGATGATTCTTCGTTGGCCGGCTTCAAGGATATCTTGATTCCGTTTTCGACGGCGGACTCCACGATGGCGGCGATGCGTCCGGTGTAGGGATTGCCGCCGCGGTCGACGACCACCAGCGAGATACCCTTGGCCTTGGCGGCGTCCGCCGCGGCCGCGCCGAGAGTCTTGGCGCCGTCGAGGTTCGCCTTTATGCCCTTCAAGGTGGAGGCGGAGGCGAGGGTGCGTCCGGCCGCGTCGTCGATGAACTGCACGTACATGTGCTTGTTCGTGACGCAGATGGACATGCGCGGGCGTTCCGCCGTGCCCGCCACGCGCCTGCGCAGGCGCATGTGGCGGATTTGCTTCTGCTGTTTGCGGTTGAAACTCATTTGCTTGTGCTCCGGTACCGCGGTTAGGCGGTCTTCTTGCCCTGTTTGCGGCGGATTGTCTCGCCGACGTACTTGATGCCCTTGCCCTTGTAGGGTTCGGCGGGGTAGTACGAACGGATGCGGGCGGCCGACTGGCCGACGACATCCTTGCGTATGCCGGTTATCGTGACCTGGAGGCCGTCGTTCTCGACGGTGACGGTCACGCCTTCGGGGATGGCGAATATCTTGGGGGAGGCGAAGCCGAGCGACAGGGCGAGTTCCTTGCCCTGGAGGGCGGCCTTGAAGCCCGTGCCTTCGATCGAGAGCTGCTTCTTGTAGCCTTCGGACACGCCGACCACGTTGTTGTGGACGAGTGCGCGGGCGAGGCCGTGGAAGTTCTTGATCTCGTCGTTGGCGCGCTTGAGCGTTATGGCGGACCCTTCGACTTCGGCGGTTATGCCGGCCGGAAGAGCGTAGGAGAGTTCGCCGAGCTTGCCCTTGACGGTCACCGTGCCGTCCTTGACGGACGCCGTGACGCCTGCGGGCAGAGCGACTGGTTCTTTGCCGATGCGGGACATTGATTTGTACTCCTTACCAGACGGTGCAGACGAGTTCGCCGCCGAGTTTGCGTTTCCTGGCCTCGGCGCCGGACATCACGCCGGCGGAGGTGGAGACCACCGCCAGGCCCATGCCGCCGAGGACGGCGGGAATGCCCTGCACGCCGACGTAGCGGCGCAGGCCGGGCTTGGACTCGCGCTTGATTCCGCGGATGGCGGATTCGGCGGCGTCGGTGTACTTGAGGGTTATCACCAGCGAACGGGGGAACGCGTCGGTCTCGGAGTAGCCGGCGATGTAGCCGGCTTCCTTCAGCACGCGCGCTATCTCCTTCTTGAGGTTGGAGGAAGGCGTGGCCACGGACACGAGACGCGCCTTGACGCCGTTGCGGATGGATGTGAGCATGTCGGAAATGGGATCGACTGTCATGTTTGTTCTCCTTGCTCCGACGTCACCAGGAAGCCTTGGTCACGCCCGGTATGAGTCCGTTCACGGCGAGCTCGCGGAAGCAGATGCGGCACACGCCGAACTTGCGGATGTAGGCGTGGCGGCGGCCGCAGCGCGAGCAGCGGTTGTAGGCGCGGACGGTGGCCTTGGTCAAAGGCTTCTTGCCCTGGGCCTTGCGGGCCGCATCCTTGGCTTTGGCGGCTTTCAGCCTGGCCGCCTTCTCAATCAGACACTGTTTAGCCATATCAGTTGTTCCTTCCGGCGAAAGGCATTCCGAGTTGCGCGAGCAGTTCCCTCGCACCCGCGTTGTCGGCCGCGGTGGTCACGAACGTGATGTCCATGCCGCTGTGCGAAGCCGTCACTTCGAGGATTTCGGGGAATATCGCGTGGTCCTTGACTCCGAGAGTGTAGTTGCCGCGCCCGTCGAAGCCGCGGTTCGACACGCCGCGGAAGTCGCGGATGCGGGGGAGGGCGGAATTGATCAGGCGGTCGCAGAACTCCCACATGCGGGAGCCGCGCAGCGTGACCTTGGCGCCGATGACCATGCCTTCGCGGAGCTTGAAGTTCGATATCGACTTCTTCGCCTTGCAGAGCATGGGGTGCTGGCCGGTGATCGCCTGCAGGTCGAGCACGAGAGCCTTCTGGTCGTCTTTCGAGACGATGCCGAAGGCCATGTTCACGACGACCTTGCTGAGGCGGGGCACGAGCATCTTGTTCTTCGTGCCGAGTTTGGCTTCGAGAGCCGGAACGACGCGCTTGGCGTAATCTTCTTTAAGGTTTCCCATTGTCAGCTCCTCAGAGGGCCTTGCCGGATGTTTTCAGGATGCGGACCTTCTTGCCGTCCTTTTCGCCGGTGCGCACGCGGGAACCCTTCTTGGACTCGGGGTCGAAAGGCATGAGCTTGCACAGGCGGATCGGAGCTTCGATGTCGATCCATCCGCCGGGCTGCTGCTCCGTGCGGCGGACCGCCTTCTTGCGCTTGTTCACGCCTTCCACGACGGCCGTGCCGTCTTTAGGGTTCACGGAGCGCACCGTTCCGGTCTTGCCGGCGTCGACGCCGCTCGCGACCCTTACGGTGTCTCCCTTCTTGATTCGGGCGATACTCATTTCGTCAAACTCCTTACACCACTTCCGGTGCCATGGAAAGGATTTTCATGTAGTTGCGGTCGCGCAGCTCGCGGGCCACGGGGCCGAATATGCGCGTGCCCTGGGGCTGGAGCTTGGAGTCGACGATCACGCACGCGTTCTGGTCGAAACGGACGGTGGAGCCGTCGGGGCGCCGGATCGGCTCGCCCGTGCGGATGATAACCGCCGTGCAGACCTGGCCCTTGCGGATCGAGCCCGTGGGCGACGCCTCCTTGATCGCGACGCGGATGACGTCGCCGAGGTGGGCGTACTCCTTGTGCTGCTTCAGGATGCGGAAGCACATCGCGCGCTTGGCGCCGGTGTTGTCCGCGACCACCAGATTGGTAAGTTCCTGGATCATGTCACTTCGCCTCCGGCGCGACGATGCGCCAACGCTTCGTGGCCGAGAGCGGCCGCGTCTCCATGATTGTCACGATGTCGCCCACCTTCGCGGTGTCGGCCTCGTCGTGGGCGTGGTACTTCTTGGAGCGCACCACGACCTTGCCGTAGAGCGGGTGGAGTTCGCGGTAGGAGACTTCCACCGTGACGGACTTTATGCCGCTCTTCGAGACGACCTTGCCCTTGCGGACCTTCCGGGCGCCGCGGACCGTGTTCTTTTCTTCGTTAGCCATTTACTTCTTCGCCTCCGCTGCGGCCCTTTCGGCCTGGACGGTGAGCATGCGCGCGATTTCGCGGCGCATGCCGCGCATTCTGGCCGGCTTTTCGACTTCCACCCTGGAAGCGAGCTTCCTGCGGAGCGCGTCGAGCTCGGCCTTGGCCGAGACGATGCGCTGCGCCAGCTCTTCGGCGGCCATTTCCCTGTATTCGGACGTTTTCATCAGATCTTCGCTCCGTCTCGCGTGATGAACTTTGTGTGGAGGCCGATCTTGGTGTCGGCCAGGCGCAGGCATTCGCGCGCGACTTCCTCGGAGACGCCGCCGATCTCGAACAGCACCTTGCCGGGCAGTATCACGGCCGCCCAGAACTCCGGGTTGCCCTTTCCGCCGCCCATACGCACTTCGATAGGCTTGCGGGTGACGGGCTTGTCGGGGAACACGCGGATCCAGAGCTTGCCCTTGCGCTTCATCTGGCGGTTGATCGCGACGCGGCACGCTTCGATCTGCGTGGCGGTCAGAAGTCCGCGCGTGACGGACTTCAGGCCGAACTCGCCGTAGGCCAGTTCGGTTCCGGACGTCGCCCATCCGGCGCGGTTGCCCTTGGACTGCTTGCGGTACTTTACGCGCTTAGGCATGAGGGGCATGGCGGTTACCTCCTTCGCGGCGGCCGCCCTGGCGGGCGGGCTGGAAATCTTCCTTCTTGCAGATCCACACCTTGATGCCGATCAGGCCGGCGGTGGTGTTGGCCTCTGCGAAACCATAGTCGATGCGGGCGCGCAGCGTGTGCAGCGGGACCTTGCCTTCCTTGGCCCATTCGACGCGCGCGATCTCCGCGCCGTTGATGCGCCCGGAGGCGTGTATCTTGATCCCGTCCACGCCCATGTCCATCGCGATCTTCTCGGCGCGCTTCATGACGCGCTTGAGCGAACCGCGCTTCTCGAGCTGCTGGGCGATCGATTCGGCCACGAGCTGCGCGTCGGCGTCGGCGTCGCGGACCTCCTTGATGTCGAGATAGATCTCCTTGCCCGTGAGCTTGGCCAGCATGGCGCGCACCTTGTCCGCGTCCTCGCCCTTGCGGCCGATGATGCGGCCGGGGCGCGCGGAGTACAGCGACACGCGCACGCGGTTGGCGTAGCGCTCGATCTGTATCTTGGAGAGGCCCGCTTCGGAAAGCTGCTTCTTCACCGCTTCGCGGATCTTGCCGTCTTCGGCCAGGAAGGCGCCGAACGTCTTCTTGGGCGCGAACCAGCAGCTGCGCCACGCGCGGTCCACCGCTACGCGGAAACCTATAGGATTTACTTTCTGTCCCATGGTCAGTTGTTCTCCTCGGTTGTAAGGACTACCTTGCAGTGGCAGAGGCGCCGCGCGATCGGGTGGGCGGAGCCGCGGGCCGTGGGCCAGTAGCGGCGGATGCGCACCGATTCGTCGAACACGCAGAGCTTGACCTTGAGGTCCTCGGCGGGCACGCCGCGCGTGCTGCTCGCGTTCGCTATCGCGCTCTTGAGCGTGTTGCGGAGTATCCCCGCCGCCTTGCGCGGCGAAAACTCCACGACCTCCAGCGCGGAAAGCGCCGGCAGCCCCTGGCATTCCCGCGCCAGCGGACGGCCCTTGGCCGCCGACATGCGCGCGTTCCTGGTTGTAGCTGTGAATTCCATCTGGACTGGCTCCTTACTTCTTGGCCTTTTCTACATGCGCGCCGTGGCCCTTGAACGTGCGCGTCGGCACGAATTCGCCAAGACGGTGCCCGACCATGTTTTCCGTGATGAACACCGGCACGTGCTGGCGTCCGTTGTGGATCGCGAAGGTGAGTCCGACGAAATCCGGAATCACCATCGAGCGGCGGCTCCACGTCTTGATTGGCTGCTTCTGCTTGCCGGCCTGCGCCAGCTTGCCGACCTTGTCGAGAAGAGACTGTTCGACGTAAGGCCCTTTCTTGAGTGAACGCGACATGGCTTACTTCCTCCGCTTGATTATGACGCGATTCGAAGTCTTGCCGGGCTTGCGCGTCTTGCCGCCCTTGGCGAGCTTGCCCCACGGCGAACGCGGATCGCCGCCGCCGCTCGTGCGGCCTTCGCCGCCGCCCATCGGGTGGTCCACCGGGTTCATCGCCACGCCGCGGACCGTCGGGCGGATGCCCAGATAGCGCTTGCGGCCGGCCTTGCCCAGCTTGATCGAGCCCCATTCGCCGTTGCCCACGGCGCCGACCGTCGCGTAGCAGCGCGCGTCGAACACCCGGACTTCGCCGGACGGGAGCTTGAGCGTGACCTTGCCGCCGTCGCGCGCCATCACCTGGCAGTTGTTGCCGGCGCTGCGGCATATCTGCGCGCCCTGGCCGGGAACCAGCTCGACGCAGTGCACCTGCATGCCCAGCGGGATCTTGCCGAGCGGAAGGGCGTTGCCGGGGACGGCTTCGGCGTTATCGCCGCTGACCACCTTGTCGCCGACCTTCAGGCCGGCCGGGCACAGTATGTACGACAGCGTCTTCTTGTCGTCCTCGTAGCGGACGAGCGCAAGGTTGGCCGTGCGGATCGGGTCGTACGCGATTTCGACCACCGTCGCGGGCACGTCGCGCTTCACGCGCTTGTAGTCCACTATGCGGTAGCGCTGCTTCGCGCCGCCGCCGCGGTGGCGGACCGTGATGCGGCCGGCGTTGTTGCGGCCCGCGTTCTTGCGCACGGGTTCCGTCAGGCTCTTGACCGGACGCTTCTCCGTGATCTCCTCGAACGTCGGCGCCACGCGGAAACGCATGCCCGGCGAACGCGATTTGAATGTCTTGAGTGCCATTTCTGCGTTCCTTTACACGATTTCCAGGCGCTCGCCCGCCTTCACGGTCACGATCGCGCGCTTCCACGCCGCGTCGCGCACCTGGCGGCGCGTTCCGCGCACCGTCCTAAGGCCGTTCTTCATCTTCGCCGTGTTGACCGAAAGGACGTGCACGCCGAATATGCGGGAAACCGCTTCCTTGATCTGCGGCTTGGTGGCTTTGGGGTCGACTTCCACGAAGAACTTGTTCAGGCCCGCGAGCCTCGAACCCTTCTCGGTCGTCTGGATGGCTTTTACCACGTTGTCCATTTTCAGCCCTCCTTGGCGGAAGCCGCCAGCCTCGCGGAAAGCGCCTCGAACCCGGCCTTGTCGGCCAGCACCAGGCGGTTCGCGAGAAGTGTGTAGACGTCGACCGCCGTCGCGGTGGAAACCGTGACGCGCGGCAGGTTGCCGGACACGCGCGCGACGGTCTCGTCGGGCTGCGCGGTGACCACCAGGACGCTCCTGTCGGCGCCGATCTTCGCAAGCAGCGCCGCCATGTGCTTCGTCTTGGGCTCCGCGAAGCGGAACTCTTCGACGACGGCGACTTCGCCGTCCTTGATCTTGCCGGAAAGCGCGCGCGCGAAGGCGAGCTTCATCACCTTGCGGTTGATCTTCTGCTCGAACGAGCGCGGGTGGGGGCCGTGGGCCACGCCGCCGCCGCGCCACACGGGCGACTGGCGGAAGCCGGAACGGGCGTTGCCCGTGCCTTTCTGCTTCCAGGGCTTCTTGTTGGAGCCGGCGACCTCGCCCTTCGCGAGCGTGTCGGCCGTGCCGGCGCGCTTCGCGTTGCGGATCGCGGTCACGGCGTCCTTGACGGCCTGGTCGCCGCGGTCGAGCGTGAGGCGGCCGTCGTCGACGGTCAGCTCCGCCGCCGCGGTTCCGTCCGCGGTGTATGTCTTGACGGTGCTCATCTTACTTCTTGCCCTTCTTCTGCTGCTTGGCGGCGCGTATCGCCTCCGCCGCGTTCTTCAGGGACTTGCGCACGATCACGGTGCCGTTGCGGGCGCCGGGGACGGAGCCTTTCACCAGGATCGCGTTGTCTTCGGGCATGATGCGCACGACTTCGAGATTCACCGCCGTGCGGTTCACCGCGCCCATGTGGCCCGGCATCTTCTTGCCCTTCTCGATCCAGCCGGGCAGGTCGCGCGCGGCCAGGCCGCCCGTGCGCCGCTTGGAGTGGCCGCCGTGCGTAAGGTTGCCGCCGGAGAAGCCGTAGCGGCGGATGACGCCCGCGAAACCGCGGCCCTTCGTCACGCCCGTCACGTCGACCCACTTGACGTCCTTGAAATTGTCCACCGTCACGGTGTCGCCGACCTTCAGCTGCTCGTCGCCCTTCTCGAGCGCGAACTCTTTCAGCACGCGCGAGGGCGTCTCGATGCCGGCCTTGACGAAGCGCGTCGCCTCCGCCTTGGACAGGCGCGACGCCTTCTGCGTGCCGAACCCGAGCTGCGCGGCCGTGTAGCCGTCTTTCTCGGGCGTCTTGAGCTGCACGACAGGACACGGCCCGACTTCCAGCACGGTCACGGTTATCCGCGCGCCGTCGCCGTCGTAGACCTGCGTCATGCCGATCTTCTTCCCTATCAAGCCTTCCATGCGCTCCTCCTTACACCTTGATGGTGATGTCCACGCCGGCAGGCAGATTCAGCTTCTTCAGTTCTTCGATCGTCTTCGCCGTGGGGTTGACGATGTCGAGCAGACGCTTGTGCGTGCGCATTTCGAACTGGTCCATCGACTTCTTGTCGACGTTGGGCGAGCGGTTCACCGTGAACCGTTCGATTCGCGTGGGCAGCGGTATCGGACCCGCCACCTGCGCTCCGGTCGAGCGGGCCGTCTCGACGATGCCCCCCGCGGCCTGGTCTAGCAAACGGCTGTCGTATGCTTGAAGCCGGATGCGGACTCTCTGTTGTTGCATTTCGTTTTTCCTCTTTGCGCCCGTTTGCTGCCGTCCGACGGCCGCGGATTCTGCGGACTCCTTTCACGGAGTTGCCGCCCCGGCTTTCGCCGTACCGCGGTTGAGTCTCGCGCCAGCCGGCGACCCGGCCCTGCAAAAAACACCCGCCGCCGCGGAAACCGGTTTCCCGTCTCCGCCGCAGCGAGTGTCCGCCGCTCTCCACCAGAAGCTTCGCCTCTATCGGTGGTGTCGCAACAGACACTCCCTGCTCGCGCCCGGAAGCACTTTGCTGCTCGCGCCCGCGCCGCGGACGCCGCACCTGAGCCGTTGTCGCCAAGGACTCTTCGCCTCCGCCGGAACCCTTTTCCGGCAGAGCGAAACGCTATTGTATCATAAAACCCGGTGGAAAAACAAGCAGGAAAATCCAAAATCGAAAAAATTTTTCAACCGCGCGCCTTGGCGATTTCCGGCCGTCGAACCGGCAGCCAAACCATCCGCCCCGGCCGGCGGACAAAAACGGCCGGTCCGTCCGGCGAAAAGGCTTTCCATGTCGACGCGGCCGTTCTATGCAAACCGTCCCCCGCAACCGAAAGGCACCCACAATGATTTCATACGCACCGTAATCTCATTCCGGGGGAAGGCCTCACGCAGAGGCGCAGAGAGGCGGAGAGCGCAGAGGAAACTCCGCATCTCTGTGCGAGAAACGGCCGCATCCGGCAGCCGGAATTTGATTTCATACGCACCGTAATCTCATTTTAGGCAATCTCATTGACAGCCGACATTCGACAACCGACTGCCGGTTTGCCTGCTGCCGGTTGTCGAATGCCGCCTGTCGGCTGTCGAATGTCGCCTGTCGGATGTCGCTTGTCGGATGTCGCTTGTCGGATGTCGAATGTCGCCTGTCGGTCGTCGGTCGTCGCCTGCCGGATGTCGGTCGTCGGTGGCCGGTTGTCGAATGCCGGCTGTCGGCTGTCGAATGTCGCTTGTCGGCTGTCGAATGCCGGCTGTCGAATGTCGGTCATCGGTCGTCGGCCGCCGGCTGTCGGATGTCGCCCGCCACCCACCACCCGCCCGCTGCCACCTGCCGCCTGTCGCCTGTCTTGCGCCTGTCATGCACCAAAACATCCGCAATCGGATTTCATCCGCACCGTAATCTTACTTCGGCTTTGGGTTTGGTTCCAGCCCTTTGGGAGTTGAAGCATGATTTCATACGCACCGTAATCTTATTTCATGTGAACGGCGCATTTCACGCGAACGGCGCGTTTCGCATAAACCACACAGGTGCGTCAATTCGTCGCAGGTGCGACAACATGGCGCAGCAGCATGGGCGGCGGATTGGGCTGCGCGGTTGTGGCATGTTATTTGCTACATTGCATCCGGCCCCGCAAAGGGCCGGAAAAGAGGATTTGACATGACAATGGACAAATGGACTAAAAAGGCGCGCGAAGCGGTCGAAACGGCGAAGAACGTCTGCACCCGGCAGGGCAGGCAGCAGATCGACACCGAAGACCTGCTCTTCGCGCTTTTGAAGGACTCGCAGGGTCTCGTGCCCAACATTCTCGCCAAGACGGGAGTTTCGGTTCCCGCCCTCACGGCGCGGGTCGAGTCTCTGCTCGACGCCAAGCCGCGCGTCTCCGGCGACGTGGAATACGGCAAGGTTTACATTACTCCTGCGTTCGAACAGGTGCTTGTGGCGGCGGAGGACCGCGCGCGCGAAATGAAAGACGAATATCTTTCCGTGGAGCACATGCTGCTCGCGCTCGCCGCGTCCGACGGCCCGGCGGGGAAGGCGCTTGCCGACGCCGGCGCGGACGTGAAGAAGATTCTCGCGGCGCTCCAGACCGTGCGCGGCAACCAGCGCGTCACGAGCGACGACCCGGAGGGACAGTACGAGGCGCTGAAGAAATACGGCACGGACCTCGTCGCACTGGCGCAGTCCGGCAAGCTCGACCCTGTGATCGGCCGCGACGCCGAAATCAGGAACGTGATCCGCATACTTTCGCGCAAGACGAAAAACAACCCGGTGCTGGTGGGCGAGCCGGGCACCGGCAAGACCGCCATCGTGGAGGGCCTTGCCCAGCGCATCGTGCGCGGGGACGTGCCGGAAGGCCTGCGCGACCGCACGGTGTTCTCCCTGGACATGACGGCGCTGATGGCCGGCGCGAAATACCGCGGCGAATTCGAAGAGCGCCTGAAGGCCGTGCTCAACGAGATACGCGCCTCCGAAGGGCGCATCATACTCTTCATCGACGAGCTGCACACCATAGTGGGCGCCGGCAAGACCGAAGGATCGACCGACGCCGGGAACATGCTGAAGCCCATGCTCGCCCGCGGCGAACTGCACTGCATCGGCGCGACGACGATAGACGAGTACCGCAAATACCTCGAGAAAGACGCCGCGCTCGAAAGACGCTTCCAGCCCGTGACGGTGGATCCGCCGTCGGAGGAAGACACCGTGTCGATACTGCGCGGAATCAAGGAGCGCTTCGAGAAGTACCACAACGTCCACATACAGGACGGCGCGCTCGTGTCGGCCGTCACGCTGTCGTCGCGCTACATCCAGGACAGGTTCCTGCCCGACAAGGCGATCGACCTGCTCGACGAGGCGTGCGCGTCGATCCGCACCGAAATGGATTCGATGCCGGCGGAGCTGGACGAAGTGTCGCGCCACGCGGCGCGCCTGCAGATCGAAGAGGCCGCGCTGAAGAAGGAGAAGGACGACGCTTCGAAAAAGCGGCTCGAAGAGCTGCGGCGCGAGCTGGCCGACATCAAATCGCAGGCCGACGCGATGACGGCGAAGTGGCAGGCCGAGAAGAAGGCCATCGCCGAGGTGCGCGAACTCCGCGAAAAGATAGGCGCCGCGCGCCACGCGCTCGAAAAGGCCCTGCGCGCGCAGGACTACGACAAGGCCGGCAAGATACAGTACTCCGACCTGCCGGCGCTCGAGGCCGCGCTCTCGGAGAAGGAGGCCGCAATCCGCGCGGGCGGGCAGAACGCCATGCTGCGCGAAGAGGTGACGTCCGACGAAATCGCCGAAGTGGTTTCGCGCTGGGCCGGCGTGCCGGTGTCGAAGCTCCTCGAAGGCGAACGGCAGAAGCTGCTGCGCCTGCCGGAGACCCTGCACGCCCGCGTGATCGGGCAGAACGAGGCGGTGGACGCCGTGGCGGACGCCGTGCTGCGCTCGCGCGCCGGAGTGAAGAACCGCGAACGCCCGGTGGGCGCGTTCCTGTTCCTGGGCCCCACCGGCGTGGGCAAGACGGAGCTGGCGAAGGCGCTCGCCGAGGCCCTCTTCGACGACGAAGCCTCGCTCGTGCGCCTCGACATGTCCGAATACATGGAGAAGTTCGCGGTGTCGCGCCTCGTGGGCGCGCCGCCGGGATACGTGGGGTTCGAGGACGGCGGACAGCTTACCGAGGCCGTGCGGCGCAAGCCGTACTGCGTGGTGCTGCTCGACGAAATCGAAAAGGCGCACCCCGACGTGTTCAACATGCTGCTTCAGGTCCTGGACGACGGCAGGCTCACCGATTCGCACGGCCGCACCGTGTCGTTCAAGAACACCGTGGTGATAATGACCTCCAACCTCGGCAGCCAGCTGATCGCCGGCGGCAGCATCGACGAAAAGACGCGCGAAGCCGTCACGTCCC
Organism: uncultured bacterium; assembly: GCA_902799715.1. Lineage (GTDB taxonomy): Bacteria > Verrucomicrobiota > Kiritimatiellia > RFP12 > UBA1067 > CADCBS01. The sequence goes on from CADCBS010000032.1 coordinate 34,033, forward strand.
TGCTGAAGGAGCGCTTCCGCCCCGAGTTCCTGAACCGGCTGGACGAGACGCTGATGTTCTCGCCGCTCGGCCGCGACGAGATCGCAAAGATCGTGCGCCTGCAGATCGCAGCGCTCGCGAAGCGCCTCGCCGAGCAGGAGATCTCGATAGAGGCCGACGACGCGGCCGTGGAGCTGCTCGCGGAGAAGGGCTACGACCCCGCATACGGCGCGCGGCCGGTGAAAAGGACGATACAGCGGCTCGTGGAGACGCCGCTCGCGCGCGCGATCGTCGCCGGTGGATATCCGCCCGGCTCCGTGGTGCGCGCGACCGCCCGGGACGGCGCCATCGCGCTGGAGCGGGCGCAAGGCTGAACGCCCGCGCCCGGAGCGCGCGGCCGCCCCCGCCGGCCGCGCGGAAAACGCCCCCGTCCCCTGCAATTGGCTCTTGCGCAGGGGCGGGGGCAAATAGTAAACTCGTTGCAGAATTCCTCCGGCACCGGCCATTCCGGGGCCGGGCCAAACACACGGAGCAAAGACAACGATGAAGAAAATCATTTTCGCCGCGGCCGTCGCCGCCGCGGCCGCCTCGCACGCGCAGGTCCTTTCCAGGGTTCCCGACGCCGACATCGCGAAAATGGAGAAGATCGTGTCGGCCTGGAAGCCGGCCGCGCCCGCCAAGCCCCGCAACGCGCTCGTGTTCTACCGCTGCGAAGGATTCTGCCACAACCGCGCCATCGCCTACGCCCTGCGCGCGCTCGACATCGCGGCGCGACGCTCCGGCGCGTTCACGTTCGACGAAACGACCGACTACAAGGCCATGTCCGCCGCCAACCTCGCCAAGTACGACGCCGTGGTGCTGCTGAACTGCACGCACCCCGACACGAAACGCAACCCGAACCTCGAAAAAGACCTCGTCGACTACGTGGCGAAGGGCAAGGGCCTGTGCGTGATCCACGCCGGCTGCGACGGCTTCTACGACGCGCCCGCCGCCGCCGCGATGATCGGCGGCCGCTTCTGGGGCCACCCTTGGCATTTCGGCGGCACGTGGTCTTTCACGAACGACGAGCCGGACCACCCGCTGAACCGCGCCTTCAAGGGCGAAGGCTCCCCGTTCAAGCGCGTCGAGGAAGTCTACCAGCACTCCTCGCCGCCCTACGAGCGCGGCAGGGTGCGCGTGCTTCTTTCGCTCGACCTCAAGGACCGCGCCACCGCCAAGCGCCTGAAGGCGGTCAACCGCAAGAACCTGCGCAAAGACAACGACTTCCCCGTTTCGTGGGTGCGCCGGCACGGCGCCGGCCGCGTCTTCTACACTACGTTCGGACACGAAGGCAACACCTTCACCGACCCGGGCCGGCTGACCCACATCCTCGACGCGCTGCAGTACACGCTCGGCGACCTCGACGTCCCCGACGAGGTGCGCAAGTGACGCCGGCGGTCCGCGCAGCGGCGGCCTTCGCCTCCTCGCTCGCGGCGGCGGCCTGCCTTTGCGCGGCCGCCGCACCGCGCGAACACGCGATATTCGATTCCGTCCCGCTCGACGGCGAATGGGAGATGGCCTACGCGCCGTCCGCCCCCGTGAAGCCCGACCCGCCGCGCTTCAAGGGCGTCAGGATCGCCCGCGCCGTCCCGGGCTTCTGGGAGGACATGGTCCCCGCGTTCCGCGCCGCCGGGATGGACTGCTCCGCATTCCGCCAGAACCCGTACCTGACGGTGCAGAAACTCCCGCTGTCCGGACAGGCCGAGGACACGACTATTCCCGGCATAATGGGGTGCTTCTTCTACCGCAGGACCGTCGCGCTGGACCGCACGGGGACTGCTACGGTGCGCTTCGCCGGCGTGCGCAACCGCGTGCGGATGTGGGTAAACGGCGCGTACGCGGCGTCGCACGCGGGCTTCTCCACGCCGTTCGAGCTGCCCGTCCCGTCCGGCCTGCTGAAGAAAGGGACCAACGAAATAGTCCTCGCCGTGGACAACGACCCCGTGCAGGGGTTCTGCGCCCCGGTCTCGGGGCTTTCCACGCGCGGACTGTTCCGCGCCACCGGCGGCATCGACGGCAGCGTGGAGCTGCGCTTCCCGCGCAACGGGATCGGCGACATCCACGTCACCACCGCGGCGGATCTTTCTTCGTTCACCGTCCACGTCTCCGGCGCCGGCGGGAAGCCTTTCGGCTGGACGGTGTCGCGCGGCGGCAAGGTCGTCGCGAAAGGCTCCGCGAAAGGCGATTTCACCGTGCCGTCCAAAGGTTTCGAATTCTGGTCGCCGGAATCCCCCGCGCTCTACGACCTGGAGATATCCACGCGCCAGGGCTCCGCGAAGCGCAGGTTCGGGATCCGCCGCCTGACGGCGAAAGGGGAGGGGTTCCTGCTGAACGGCAGGCCGGTCTACCTGCGCGGCGTGACGGACCACTGCTACTTTCCCGAGACCGTCCACATCCCGCGCGACCTTGGATACTACCGCAAGGCCATGGCCCGCCGCAGGGAGCTGGGCTTCAACTTCGTCCGCACGCACACGTTCGCGCCGCCGGACGAATATCTGCAGGCCGCCGACGAAGCGGGCGTGATGGTGCACGTGGAGTCGCCGAACTTCACCACCGAAGCGGAATTCGCCGCCATCGTGGCCGCCTCGCGCGGCCATCCGTCCGCAGTCGCATACTGCGCCGGCAACGAATACCGCATCGACCGCCTCGTGGAAGCGTATCTTTCCGACGTCGCCTCGATCGTGCATTCCATGTCCGACGCCCTCTTCACCCCGATGAGCGCCATGCGCGGCGTGGAATACTGCCTGGCCGGCGGCAAGGACCCGGTCGTGCGCAGACCCTTCGCCCACAACGCGCAGCGGATGGCGCGCCTCGCCAGGTACAGCGACTACTTCACGTCGTACCAGCTCGGCGCGACGAGCTACAACTCGCTCGACGGCCCGGGCGCAGGCGCGCTCGACGCCTGGGGCGACGCGTACTGCGGCAAGCCCCGCACTTCGCACGAAATCTGCATCGACGGCGGATTCATCGACCTCGAGACCGAAAAGCTCTATCCGCCCGGCTCGCCCGTCGTCGCCGCCGGGATATTCTCCGAACCGCGGCGCGTCCTCGCGGAAAAAGGCCTGCTCGGCCGCGCGCCCGCGTATGCGCGCAATTCCGCGGAATGGATGCGCCGCATCCGCAAACACTGCTTCGAGAAGGTCCGCTCGTCCGCCCGCACCGCGGGATACGACTTCCTCGGCGACGCCGACTGCCACTGGCACACGTTCGGCTACTGCGTGGGGATGATGGACGAATTTTTCCGCCTGAAGCCCGGCGAGACGGTCGAGAACGTCCTGCGCTACAATTCGCCGGCGGTGATCCTTTGCAGCCTCGGCAGCGACTTCAACTTCGCCGCCGGGACGGAGAAGAGCGTGACGTTCCGCATATCGAACTACGCCGCCGACGCGAAAGGCGCGTTCCTGGACCTGTCGCTCGCGGACGCCGCCTCGGGCGCGACGGTGTGGTCGGGGCGGCTCGGGCCGTTCGACGCGCCGGCAGGGCGCATCACGCGGATCGGCTCCGCCGCGGTGAAGTTCCCCGCGTCCGCCATGCCGGCGAAATACCTTCTGCGCGCCTCGCTGTCGGGCGCGCAGACGAAAGCCGCGAACGAATGGGAGACATACGCGTTCCCGCCCGCAGCCGCGGAACCGGCGCCGGCGGGCGTCACCGTCGCCGCGTCGATGGACAAAAAGTCGCTGCTCGCGGCGATGGAGCGCGGCGACCGCGTGCTGCTTCTCGGACCCGGCCCGTTCAAGTCGCTGAAGACGACGTTCCGCATCGGCCTGGCCGGCCGCTGCTCCGGAAACTACGCCACCGTGATAAAGGCCGGGCATCCCGCGCTCGCCGGATTCCCGCACGAAGGCTTCTGCGGCTGGCAGTTCCGCAGGCTTCTCGAAGGGGCGCGCGCGGTCCAGCTCGAGGCGGGCGTGCCTTTCGACCCGGTGATAGACGTCGCCGCGTCGGACAAGTTTCCGGTAAAGCAGTCGGTTCTTTTCGAATACAAGGCGGGGAAGGGGCGGCTGCTCGTCTGCCCGCTCGCGTTCGGGGAAAACGACCCTGCGGCGCGCTGGCTCAAGGCGCAACTCGTCCGGTACGCGGCTTCGCCCGAGTTCGAGCCTGCGCACTGCGTCTCGACCGCGCAGCTGGCCGCGGCGATCGACGCCCCGCTGAAGTCGGGCGACCGCGACGCGAACCGCGCCCGCAACCCGAACGACCCCGCGTCGGAAGTCCGCGCCGGCGCCTTCGCGCGCCCGTGACCGCGCGCGGCGGCGCGTCAAGCCTCGTAGGTCCCGCCCCTCTCGAGGAGATCGGGGCGGCGGCGCGCCGTCAGGTCGATCGCCTGGCGCCGGCGCCAATCCGCGGCGCGCGCATGGTCGCCCGACACCAGCGCCTCCGGCACGCGCATCCCGCGGTACTCCGGCGGCCTCGTGTACTGCGGCGCCTCCAGGATGCCGTCCTCGCCGAAAGACTCCAGGCGCGAAGCCTCCGCGCCGCCGCCCAGCGCGCCGGGCAGCAGCCTTATCACGGCGTCGGCAATCGCCGCCGCCGCGATCTCGCCGCCCGAAAGCACGAAATCGCCGAGCGAAATCTCTTCGTCGGCGAGCCGCCGCACGCGCTCGTCGAACCCTTCGTAGTGCCCGCACATCAGTACGATGTGGCGCTCGGCGGCGAGCTCCTGCGCGACGGGCTGGGCGAACGTGCGCCCCGCCGGCCCCAGCAGGATTACGCGCGAATGCGGACGGCGCACCGTCTCCACCGCGCGGAACCACGGCTCCGGCTTCAGCAGCATTCCGGGGCCGCCGCCGTACGGGCGGTCGTCCACCGTGCGGCGCCGGTCGTCCGAGAAGTCGCGCAGGTCCACGGTCCTCACGCGCACGAGCCCGGCGCGGGCGGCCCGCGCGGGGATGCTTTCCGAAAGGAAGCCCTTGAACGCCTCCGGGAAAACGGAGATTATGTCTATGTGCAGCGGTTCCGCCATGTCCACCGGCCCGCGGCGCAAAAAAAATCCGCAGCGGACGCTGCGGATTTTCCCATGCCGCAACTTGCGGCTCTCATTTCTTCACGAGCTTGCGCACCGCCTTGTGGCTGCAGAACGTGCGCTCGTTGTAGAGCTTCGCGCGGCGCGAAGGGTTGCTCTTCTTCACCACGATCTTCTCGATCGCCGGCGAGCTGAACGGGAACAGCTTTTCGATGGCCACGCCGTAGGATTCGCGGCGCACCGTGAAAGTGCCCGAAGCGTTCTTCTGGCCGTTGTCGACGGCGAGGACCTTGCCCTCGAAATCCTGCACGCGGGTCTTCTCGCCTTCCTTGATGCGGATGGACACCACTACGGTGTCGCCGGCGTGGATGGCGGGGAACTTCTTGGCGGCGTTCGTCGCGACCGTCTCCGCGTTGATCTTCTCTATCAGTTTTATAGCCATTTTGACACCTGCTTCCTTGCCGGCTTACTTGGCCTCTTCGGCCTTCTTGGCCTTGCGGGCGTGGTGCGGTTTCAGGGCGGGGTTGCGGGCGCGGCGCACCAGGCTGGCCACGGTGGTGCTCATCTTGGCGCCGCGGGACAGCCAGTCGTCCACGCGCTCCAGATCCACCTTGAAATTGTTCTCCTTGAGGGCGGTGTCGTACCAGCCCAGGATCTCCAGGAACTTGCCGTCGCGCGGCGAACGTTCGTCTGCCGCGACTATGCGGTAGGCCGCGTGGTTGCGGCAGCCCGTGCGGCGCATTCTTATCTTGACCATGTTTTTCCTTTTGCCCTGTTGCGGTTGTTTGGTTTGGGAAGTGTAGCAACTTCGCCGCCCCGGCGCAAGCAGAAAATACGTAAACGAAAAAGCGCCCCGGGGAGGGGGGGGGGCGGCAGGCAGGCGTCTACCGTCGCCGGCGCACGCCAGGTCCGTAGATCGTCTTCCAGTCGTCGCGCATCGAAACCGGCGTCCAGCCGTTCTCCGCCGCGGCCTTGCGCATCCCGTCCGCCCGCGCCATGTTCCCGTATTCCCGCTCCAGGTCGTCGCAGAGGACCATGAACGCCATCGCCTTGCGGCGCTTGTTCTGCACGGTGTAGTTTAGCATGCTCGCGTCGCTCGAACTGTTGCCGAACGCCAAAACGGGGCGGACGCCGATTTCGCGCTCTATCGCCGACACCTTGTTCATTTGCAGATTCTTGACGAGCAGGTTCCCGCCGAGGACGAGTTCGTCGTCTTTGCCGTAGACGTGTTCAAGTCCGTCCCGGCCGTTCTGCGCGCGGGCGGCGAGGCCGGAATCGGAGCCGATGATCTGCCGCGGCGGCAGGGAAAGGCCGTCTTCGACTATCGGGCGAAGAAGCATTCTGTCGGTGCCGCTGCAGACGTAGACCGTGAATCCGGCGGACTGGAGGAACCGCACCGCCTCGACCATCGGGCGGTAGAAAGCCTCGCCGCGCTTCATGCCGCTGAAACCCGGCTGCGGCGTTTCCGCGAACCTGCGCACGTATGCGGCGAGCGCCTCCGGCGTCATCCCCTTCCATGCGCGCGCCATGGCGCGTTCCCGCGCGAGGCTCAGGCCCGGCCATCTGCCCGTCTCGCGGGCCGTGCGCGCCATCTCCGCCTCTTCCGGCGCGGCATGGTGCGAAGGATCGTCGAGAACCCGGTGGTCGAAGACCATCCAGTCGATGTACGTCGGATCCGTCTCGCAGAAAAGCGTGCCGTCGAAATCGAAGACTGCAATCCTGCCGGCAGGCGGGATGTAGTCCGGCGACTTTTCGTCCGTCACCGACTCGACATATCCGACAAGCGCCGTGCGCGCCGGCGCGTCCGCGCGCCAAAGCGCCAGCGGCGCGTCCGCCAGGTGCCACACATCGCCGCCTTCGTCCACGGCCACGTCCAGCACCCTGGCTTCGTTCAGCGTGCCGGTATCGTAGG